>NZ_JBSGZI010000018.1:0-100137 GCF_053610945.1 Streptomyces sp. NPDC054849 | reverse complement strand
CTCACCGGACAGGATCAACTCGGCCTTCGGCCGCCCAGTACGTGCCACAGACCAAGCTTATACATCTGAACGGAATTCCTGACTCAGAAGACTAGTAGTGCTTTGTTAACTGGTGTCGTGGGGCTGCCTTGGGGCGGGTTGTCGGCAGGTGGGGCAGGTGCCGGTCCAGGTGGCGAGTAGATGTTGGATGAGGTCCAGGGCCTGGTAGAGAGTCAGGCCCTGGCAGGGGCTTTTGGGCAGGTCCGCTGCTCGGTCAGGAACAGGTGGGCGGCGGTGACGAGGGTGACGTGGCGGTGCCAGCCGGTGAACGAACGTCCCTCGAAGTGGTCCAGTCCTAAAGCGGTCTTCAGTTCGCGGTAGTCGTGCTCGATCCGCCACCGGGCCTTCGCCAGCCGGACCAGGTCCTTGGCGGGGATGTTCGCGGGCAGGTCCGAGATCCAGTACTTCACCGGCTCCGCCTCGGCCTCGGGCCACTGCGCGATCAGCCAGACCAGCGGAATCGTCCCGTCGGCCGCCGGTTTCGGGCGGCGGCCGGCGAGGCGGACCCGAAGGAGCACGAAGTGCGAGCTCATCGCGGCCTTGGAGCCTTTGCGCCAGGTCAGCGTCCGGCCACGGCTTCGTCCGGCAGCCGGCACATGGTCGCGTAACGAACGTGGCCGGGTGCGGTATCGAGGCAGAGGGCGGGGCCCGAGCCCGCTGTAGGCGGGCTGATGCGGCTCGGCATCCTGACCGTGGGCGGTCATTTCGCCCTTGACCTGCAGGACGTAGGCCAAACCCCGGTCCTCCAGGCCGTGACGGAAGTCGGCGTTCGCGCCGTAGCCGGCGTCGGCGACCAGTGCGGCGGGCCGCAGGCAGCCGATCGCGGACAGCTCACAGAGACCGTGGGCGGTCCGGATGCCCCGCGGTCGACTTGCGGGCCCGTGTCCTGTGCGGGTCAGGGCTCTTGGGGCGATAGCGTGGTCGCCAGAAGCAGTCGTGGTTCCGAGCCGCTGCTCGCCCGTGATCGCGGTCATGGGCGTCTTCGGACCCTGCGATCGCGCGAGGTCGGCCGGACGCGGAGCTCGCGCAGTGCGGGCGCCGGCGATTGCGCACGTCGAGGAGAACAGCATGGCTACAGGCACCGTGAAGTGGTTCAACGCCGAGAAGGGCTTCGGTTTCATCGAGCAGGACGGCGGCGGCCCTGACGTCTTCGCCCACTACTCGAACATCGCCGCCCAGGGCTTCCGCGAGCTGCAGGAGGGCCAGAAGGTCGAGTTCGACGTCACGCAGGGCCAGAAGGGCCCGCAGGCAGAGAACATCCGCCCGGTCTGAGCGGCTCCATCCCTCGACGCCCCGCAGGCGGCCCTCAGCTGCAGCGGGGCGTCGCCCGCTTCGTGCGGTCCTGGGCCGAGGAGAACGCCGCCGCCGGCCCCACCAGATCGTTGAAGGGCTGGCCGACAGCGTCATGGCCTGCCTGGGCAAAGGCCGCACCAACGCGGTTGTCGAGTACGAGCTGCACATTGCGGCCCTGCGCCGCCCGGAACTGCGGGAGGCGGCCAGCCTGTCGGCACGGGTCAGCACCGAGGTCATGACCCCTCTGGTCGGCCCGGTCGCCGCCGCCACCATCCCCCCGCTGATGACAGGACTGTGCCTGCACGTGATGACGGCCCCGACACCCCCCACCCGGGACGAGGTCCTCGCCATCGTGCGCAACGCCCTGCTTCTGCCGCGGTGAGCGGCGCGACGGGGCAACGGGGCAACAGGGCGACCAGCGCCCCACGTCTGCCGACGCCACACCTGAAGGCCTTGTCCGCCCCCTCGATCGTGATCTTCATGAACGGCGGCGAGGCGACCAGCTTCTCGGCGGCGCACAAAGCGGAGCTGACCATCACGATCCCCGTCGACACCAACTGGACCGTCGACCGGGCCGAGCGCGCTGATGTGGTGGCGCGTCTCGCCTCGGATAACGGGTGCTCTTCATGTCGTCGCCGGGCCGCGTTCTCCCAGGTCGGCGAGCTAGTGGTGGAGGAGCCACCAGACTCCTCCTGCGATGAGCACCATTGAAACCACCACTCGTCAGCGGCCGGTCTGAGCACGCAGGCTGCGGGGACTGCAGCTGAATCCATCGCAGAAATGCTTCCCGCCGGCGCCCACGGGAGCGGGCGGCGGCCGGAACCCGGACCGGTGGGTCAGAGCTTGGTGAAGCACATGGTGTAGTCGAACCCGCGGGACGCCGTGTGCTGGATGCCGTAGTCGAACTTCGGCCCGCACTTCATGCCCTCGCCGGGCAGGATCTCGCCGGTCTTGTACTGGGCCTCCGCCGAACCGCAGTCGACAATCGTCGGCACCGGCTTGCCCTGCGGGTCCTGCACCTTGACGCAGTCGCCGACCTTCGGCTCGTGAGTCTTGTCCTCTTCGTGCTGGGCGACAGCCGCGGCTTCCTTCTTCGCCTGGCCGCCGTTGGGGTTGGTGTTGTAGTCGTACACCCAGTAGCCGACACCACCAACTATCGCCAGGAAGATGACCATAGTGAGGAGCAGCTGGAGCACGTTCCCGTGCCGCGGCCGGTTCGGGCCCACAGGCGCCGGCTGCTGGGGCCGCCCATAGGGCTGCTGCTGGTAGGACGGCGGTGTTGACATGGTGACCCCCATGGATCAGATACGGCAAGGGAAGGGTCGCAGCGACGACCATGCGCAGGCTACCGTCTGTGACTGACGACCGATCAGCCGCCTTGGCGTTCCCAACTGCGGTGTGCGGGGGCAGCGGTTGGCCGAAGCTCGGTGCGCGGGAAAACGTAGGAGCCCGGGCGCCGGCGCCGGATGCGTGATGACTAGTTCCGCCGCGGCCAGGCGTAGCCGAGGGACTCGGCCAGCTCCCGGTCCCCGCCCGTCAGCGTGGCGTACGTCGTGGGGTCGGTGCTCTCCAGCCGCTCCACCGCCGCCGCGGCCTGTGCCTCGGCCGGGCGGCCGTCGCTGAACGCCAAGACCGCCGCCGGAGCCGAGCCCGGCGGCCCGGCCTTCGTCTACGTCGACCAGTGGGGCAACCTCGGATCCCGCCGACTCTCCCCGGACGGGGTCGGGCGGGCCATGGCCCGGGCCGCCCGGTACGCCGGCGCGCTGCTCAATACCGTGATCGCCGCTTACAGCGGCCGGATCGGTGCGGCGTCAAGCCCCGAGAGCTGTGTCGCTTCGTTCGGATAGCATCGCAGATGCCCACGAATGTCTTCGTAGTCAGACTCTGTCATATCGGTGATGTCGTCAGCTTCGCTGAGGCTCCACCATCATGGCCCTTCCCATGCGCCTGCCCTGTGCGTCGAAGACACCGATCCGGACCGCGTCCGTGGCACGCTGAGGCCACTGTGTATACGCTTCTCCGATCGCCTGGGCCTGCATGTCGGGGTCGTCCTTCTTCGGGTTCAGGTCGGTGTGGATGTAGGCGTACACCGCGTCTCCCTCCACCACGCGCTGCACCGCCTTCACGTGGCTCACGACGGACCAGTCCGAGTTGTTTGCGGAGGCGGCCCATGTCTTGAAGAGTTCGCCGTCCCTGGCCTCGTCCTGGTGGTAGAACCCGTGGGGCTGGGGTGTGAGGCGGTCGGGTACGGCGAGGTCTCCCTTCGGTTGGGATTCCAGTGAGCATCCGGCCAGTGCAAGGAGGGATGCGGTCAGCAACAGACGGCGTGTGATCAAGGCGAGCTCCTCGGGTGCCGGAATGGGAGAGGCCCCAAACCGTAGTCAGTGCGGGGGCTCGGTGACAGTGGGGGGTTACATGGTCAGTTCGTCGGCCTTGTCGCCCCAGTTCCCGCCCGTCGGGTAGCTGTAGCTGTGCAGGTTTCCGAGGCATCCGCCCAGTCCGGTGATGATGGACGGGTCCGGCATCCCGGTGCGCCAGTCGTAGAGTGCCATGCCGCCGATCTCGTCGTTGTTGCAGGTGGACGACGCCTGGTCGCGGAAGGAGTAGTCGCCAAGGTTCTTCGAGCCGTCGCTGTAGAAGGTGAGCTGGCGGCCGTAGTACCAGATGTCGGCCCAGATGCGGGTGGAACCGAACGGGGTGTAGGCGGTGCTGTTACCGTCGACCGCGATGGCCATCGAGCCGGACTTGTTCGGTGCGCCCTTCTTCATCGTCAGGTCCGATCTGCCTTCGGGCGCCTCGGGGATCTCGTACTTGGTCCCCTTCTTGGCCTTCTTGTAGGAGTCGGTGGCGGCCTTCCAGGCGTACCGGGACGGCATGGAGGACCAGCTCGGCTCGCTCGGCCTGGTGCTGAACGCCGTGGTGCTCTAAACGACCCGCTACATCGACGCCGCGGTCGCCCAGCTCCGCGCGGAGGGGCACGAGATCCGGGACGAGGACATCGCGCGGCTGTCCCCGCTCAAGCACCGCAACCTCAACGTTCTGGGCCGCTATAGCTTCACCGCCTCCACCCCGGCGAGCGGCGCCCTGCGGCCGTTGCGCGACCCGGACGCAGCCGGACTCGACGACGACGAGGACGGCAGGGAAGGGTGAATGCGCAGGCCGCACCTGCCGTTCCGGCCGCGTAGGCGCGAGTGCCGGTCGACGCAGGATCGGATACCGATATCGGTTTCGTCACTGCCGGAGGTGTCGAGGTGCGGGAGTTCCAGCGCGGTGCGGTGCGGCTGCACATCCTGCACCAGGCGGCCGAGGAGGAGATCCACGGCGCGTGGATGACCGAGGAACTGGCCCGCCACGGCTACCAGATCAGCCCCGGCACCCTGTATCCGACGCTGCACCGGCTGGAGGCCGACGGGCTGCTGGTCTCCGAGACGCGGGTGGTCGACGGCCGTACCCGGCGGGTCTACAAGGTGACCGAGGCCGGGGAGCAGGCCCTCGCGGAAGACCGCAGGGCGCTCAGGGAACTCGCCCGTGAGGTACTCGGCGACGAAGCCCGGTAGACCGGCGGCCGGTCAGCGGACCGCAGAGGCCGGGACCGCGGCCGTGCGGGCCAGGCGCGCGTCGAGCGAGAGGGCGCCTGCGCCGACCAGGAGCAGGAAGAGGCTGCCGCACAGCTGGGCGAGGTCGGTGCGCGATTCGTGGGCGAAGTCCCACCAGCCGGTCTTGCCGGCGAACAGCGCGGCGTCGCCCCACAGGATCGGCAGCTTGGTGATCAGCAGGGCGCCGAGCATGTTCACGATCATGGGGATCACGGCGAGCCGGGTGAGCAGTCCTACCAGGATCAGCAGGCCGCACACGATCTCGAAGAGGCCGTCGAGGGGCGCGAAGAAGCCGGGGACGGGAATGCCGGCCTTGTCGAACCGGCCGACGCCCTGCGCCTCCGGGCGGAGGAACTTCAAGATGCCCTCGGAAAGGAAGACCGCGCCGACGTACAGACGGATGAGAACCGTCGCGGCGGGTGCGCTGGTGGCGGTCAGCTGGGCCTGCCGGATGCTGAGCTGCGTCATGAGAATGCCCCTCTGCCTTGGCGAAGACGTCTCGGATACCGATCGTCCCGCGCGGCAAAGGGGCACCAGCGGCTTTCCGTCCCTTCCGGGGCGGGCGCGTCGTACCTGGGAACTGCGGGCGGCCACGATGCGGCGCACCCCGTAGGCGGCGGCCCGAGGACCAGGACCGCGGCACCCCAGATCACCGAGGACACCGGGAGGGCGAAGGCCAGGAAGAGGCAGCCGGTCAGCCCGAGGACGGGGACCACCCTGGCCGGGCGGGCCTCGTCCGGCGTGAGGGTCCAGGCGGAGATGTTGGCGATTGCGTAGTACGCCAGGACGCCGAAGGAGGAGAACCCGATCGCCCCGCGCACGTCCGCCGTCGCGGCGACCGCGGCAACCACCGCGCCCACCAGGAGCTCTGCCCGGTGCGGCACCTTGAACTTCGGGTGCACCGTGGCCGGCCCGTGCGGCAGGTGCCGGTCGCGGGCCATGGCCAGGGTGGTGCGAGAGACACCGAGGATCAGCGCGAGCAGCGAGCCGAGCGCGGCCACCACCGCACCGACGCGCACCACCGGCACCAGCCAGTCGGCGCCCGCCGCCCGGGCCGCCTCCGACAGGGGCGCGGCGGCCTGCGCCAGCCCCTGCGGGCCCAGCACGGACAACACGGAGACGGCGCCGACGGCGTAGACGACCAGGGTGATACCGAGCGCGATCGAGATACCCCGGGGGATGGTGCGCTGCGGGTCGCGGACCTCCTCGCCGAGAGTTGCGATGCGCGCGTACCCGGCGAACGCGAAGAACAGCAGGCCCGCCGCCTGGAGCACCCCGTCGAAGGTCGCGTCACCCCCGACATCAAGCCGAGCCGCGCTCGACGCCGATGAGGTGAGGGAGGCGACCGCCACGGCGGCGAGCACCGCCAGAACCACCGCCACGATTACCCGGGTCAGCAGCGCCGACTTCTGCCCCCCGGCGTAGTTCACCGCGGTCAGCGCCACCACCGCCGCGACCGCGTGAGCCTGGCCAGGCCACACGTACGACCCCACCGTGAGAGCCATGGCCGCGCAGGAAGCGGTCTTGCCCACCACGAACCCCCACCCGGCGAGGTGATCTGCAACGTCCCTCGGGACGATGACGGCAAAGTGCGCTCACCGCCCAAGTCTCCCAGTTCGCCGGACGGGTCAGCTCCACGGCGCCGCGCTGAGCGGAGCGCCCCCACGGCCCCAGCACAACCGCGCGGCAGCTGCTGCTCCCCCTCGGCCACGGCCGGCGGTGCGCTCTCCTCACGCGCCCGTCATCCGCGACGGCGGGAGTACGGCGCCCGACCCGACTCCGGCGGAGTCGACGGCACACCGCACCCGGGCACCCCTCCCCCCCCTCCTGCCGCTGGCCGTCTTTTGGAACCCCAGACGGGCCGCAGTCGGCAACGGCGGCGGCCACGCATGCCATGTGACGGTGGCCGGTCCTTGACGGTGGCACGACGAGGGGCCCGGCTTGATGGCCGGGCCCCTCGTCGTTCTGCGTGCCGGGGAGCTCCGGAAGCTACGGCTTGAGCTTGCCTGTGCGGATCCACTCGATACAGGACGGGCAGTACGTTTTCGTGGAGGGCTTGACGCGTCCGCATCCTTTGCACGTCCCCGCTTTCGGGGCGCCCCCACGGGCGACAGGAGCGGCTGTGGATATCGGTTTCCACTGCGGCCGGTTGATGTACTTGTCCTCTATCTCCTTGATGACTTCCGCGCTCGGGTCCGGGAGCGGACTGGCGTACCTGGTGCCGCGGATCTTCCGGACGGGGGAAGCGATCCGGTTGTTATGCGTGTGTCCACGCTTGCTTGCCACGAGTTCGCCTTTCTGGTCGGGCTGCTGGGCGCAGCGGCAGGATGGGGCAGGGGGGACTGCCCCATCCTGGCTTTGTTGGTCAGGAGCGAGAGCGTGCGTCACCCAAGGGCAGGAACACCCCGTGGACAAGGCAGACGATGTCGCCGGGTTTCAGCAACGCCCGGTTGCTTGACTCGGCCCTGACGTTGTGCGTTCCCCAGGCGGCGGGTCATCGTATGCACGACGGGCAAGGGATGGAATGGCAGGATGACGCGGTGTCCGAGACTCTCCCTGACCTGTGGCTGCGCGGCATCGCTTTCAACCCGGCGGCGCCCTCCGACGTACTGATACGCCTGCTGGATCAATCGGCAGGTGAGGCCGGGCGGCTGATGTGCGAGGGACGCGACCTTCCCGACGCCGTCATCGACGCAGCCCTGCGCCACCCCGACAGGGGGATCCGCCGCCGGCTCGCCGGCAACCAGCACGTCGACCCCGCACAACTCGCCCCCTTGGCAACCGACCCGTCAGGGGTCGTCCGCGCCGGGCTTGCCGGCGGGCCCCGACCCCGGCCCCGATGGGTCCGACCGCTGCCGGACGACATCCTCGTCACCTTCCTGACCGCCCAGGACGGGGGCGAGGACGGCATGCTCACCGAGCACGAGATCACCCAGGAACTCAGCGCCTCACGGCAGATCCCTCTGTCCTTCTACCAAGCCATGGCCGGGCACGAGCACCCCGAGCTCCGCGTACGCGCCACCTGGGGGTGGCAGTCGCTCACCCCGGCGCACCGGGAGGCCCTGCTCGACGACCCCGACCCCGCCGTACGGGAAGCGGCACAGGGAAGCATCTGGGAGCTGGACCCGGAAGCCGTGGAGGCCAAGCTGCCGTCCTTCGGCTCGCACGGCAAGCGGTTCGTGCTCGGCACGTGCGCCCTGTCCCCCGCGCTCGTCGAGCAGTGCTTCGCGGACGGCACGGTGCACCCCCTGACCTGGAACCGCCACACCCCGGCCTACGCCGTCGCCCGGCTCGCCCGCCACCCCGAGGCGAAGGTCCGCGAGATGGTCGCCGCCCGGCCCGACCTGGGAGCGGACCTGGTCACCGAGCTGAGGGAGGACCGAGACCAGGACGTCCGGATGCGCGCACGCCTCCACCCCTTCCCCCGTACCTGGGCCGAGTACTGGGCCATCCACCGGGTCATCGGACACGGTCAAGACTGCATCTGCCCGATCACCGAGCCTGGCACCGAGCCGTCCCCCGACTGGTTCGCCGCCTGCGCGGCGTCCGAGGAACCGGTGCTGCGCCGGGTCGCGGCGAGCTGGCCCGGCCTGCCCGCAGCACTCGTCGAGACACTCGCACAGGACGACGACGAGGAGGTACGGATCCGGCTGGCCTGCCACCACCCCCTGGCGCCGCCACACCTCCTCCTGGACGTCTTTGTCACCGCCCGGCCCACCGTTCGCACCTGCTGAGCCTGCCCGCGTTCCCCCGCACCGGCCGGACCCCCCTCATCGGGCACATGGACCCCGAGGTGCGCGCCCTGGCCGCAGCCGATCCCACCCTGCCCGAACCCCCAGTGAAAGACGCCGACGAGTCGGTGCGCCGGGCGGCCGCCGCCAATCCGGTCCTGACGCCCGAAGTCCTGGAGGCCCTCCTCACGGACCCGCGCACCGCGGAGGGCGCTGCGGCCAACCCGTCCCTCCCCGTCCCCCGCATGCACGCACTCCTCGACCACTCCCTGTACGGCGCCGCCACCCCACCGACGGCGGCCGGAAGCCAGGAGACGACGCCCACGTAGCGATCACAGGTATGGCCACCTCTGTCGGCCATCGGCTGATGCCGACACGCCAGAAAGGCGTTTCCAAGTCTCGGTTCTGGCACAGATCTTGGGGAGCGGTCGCGGAGCGTCACCGTGGTGTTCGATTGCGAGGGGCTGGGTCGCGTGAGACCGCGTACGCCTGGCTGCCCGGCAGCCGATACTGACGCTCCATCAACTCCCTGATGGTCTCTGCCGTGGTCGGCCGTTGGCGGTGATCGTGCCGGTCATGCAGACCAACGCATCGTTCTGGGACTCACTCGTGTTCGACGGGATCGACGACGTGGACATCGAGGCGGTGACCGCCTTGTTCGGTACGGTCGAGGTGATGGCGCGGGGCCGGGTGGCCGGCGCGGAGTGTCCGCGCAGCACCAGGCGGGCGCCGGTCTGGCTCGGCTGGGGGAGGCCTGCGGCGTGGTGGGCGCCCGCCTCTGTCGACCGCGCCATGGCCGCCGTCACCGTCGTCGTACCGGCGGCCCGGCAGCAGCTGTCCAAGGATGCGCTCGCCGCCATGACTAAGGGCGTCCCGGCCGCCACCGCCCGCGGCTACCTCGGCGACTGGGCCAGTTTCGAGCAGTGGGCCCTGGCGGCCGGCCTCCGCCCGCCACCGGCGAGACCCTGACCGAGTACGTCACCTGGTGCACCCTCACCCCGAGGCCGCGCACCGGCCGCCCGTACAAACCGGCGGGGCGCCGCGGAGGGCGGCGGCCCCGAACACGGTGGTCGCGGAGGTTCCGGCGTGCTTCTCGACCGCGTGTCCCATGTCTGTCTGCCCGTCATCCGCCGCCGGTCTTCTGGCGCTTGATAAGGCAAGTCATCAAGCGCCAGAGGTCGATACTGACTTCTCAGAAGTCACCCAAGAAGTCATTCCGGCTGGCCGTCCTCTCCGGTTGGCTGGGTTCTCGCCGCCCGATCTCCGGAGTTGATCTTTCATCGCTTTCATCGCCCTGGTGCCCCATGAGGGGTACCGGCTGCCCGCCCGTCGGCGGTTTGCTCATCACGGGGCCGCCCGGATGTTGCGGGGCTAACCCCCCGCTCCAGCACTGTGCCGCCCAGGACGCGACGCAAGTGCTGACGTCTCTTCATGCTCCGTCTCTCATCACGACGTAGACGAAGGACACCACGATGCTCACCGACGTGCTCACCGGCTGGACCGCGGAGACCCTGGGCGGCCTCACCGTGCTGACGGCGGCCGCCGTCGGCGGCTGGCTCCGCCGCCGGCGGACCGCCGCCCGCCCCGACGCGGCCCCCGCGCACGCCGTCATCCAGCCGAACAACTCCAAGGCTACGCTCGGCACGATGCTCGGCGAGATCAAGAACGCCCGGCATAAGCTCGGCACCGCGATCACCACGCCGCGCGGTGACCCGATCGCCCCGGTGGAGGCGATGATGCGCGCGCTGTGGGAGGGGCAGACCTCGCGCCACGGCGCCCAGAGCGCGACCGTGCCAGAGACGCTGGAAGCCGCCAGGGCGGGAGTCCACCTTGCCGCTGCGCTGGTGCGGTGGTTCGTTTCGGGAGCAGTGATCCGCACGCCCTGATTGGCTCGTCGCATCGTGATGTCCTCCCGGCTCAAGGGCCACGACCAGATCGTCATCGCCCAGCAGGGCGGATGGGCCCCCACTCCAAAGTCCTGGCCGGCTACGTCGAAGTCGTCGACCAGTGGGAGGACAACGCCCTGCTCGGCGTGCTGTGGGAACTCACCTGAGTGGTGCGTGCTCAGCGACCGGCGGCCGGTGCGTGGCGGACCGGCCATGCCGGCTTCGGGAGCCTGGGCGCGCGGCGCCTGTGGGCTTCGAAGGCGAGCCAGGCGGCTCCTGAGGCGACCGTCGTGAGGAACGGCAGCGCCCAAGCGGCCAGCTGCCAGACGGCCGCAACGTCCAGGGTGCTCACCAGCGCCGCCGCCGGAGCGGCGGCAAGGGTCAGCAGCAGCGTGATCCTGGCCCAGAGCGGCAGCCTGCGGCTCACCGCGGCGGTCGCGAGGCCCAGGCCCGCGCTCGCCGTGAGGATCACGGCCAAGGCCACAAGGGCGACGGCGAGGGCGACTATCAGGGCGAGGAGTAGCAGGATCAGGCCCATGTCGTGCCCACCTCCGGTCTCGTGGCGACCCGTCGCGAGGGCAGGCGGATCCGACTCCGCTGCTCCGGCAGGTTCACCGGAAGCCATACTGCCAGAGGTGTTGAACGCGTTCAACACGGCCTCCGGTGTCACCCGTAGGCCCTGGTGTCGGCGGCGGGGTCCGGCGGTGGGGGCGTGGCACGATCGCGGGATGCAGTACCGGTACGCCACCGAGGCCTACGGCGTGGTCGAGGGTCACCAAGACCCGGCCCCGATGAAGACGAGTTCGTACTTCGGTCCAGCCCCGGCCTCCCGTCGGCGCTTGCCGTGGCGCCGGTCATGGCGTCCGGACTCGCAGTGCGCGTCCCAGCGTGGCGCGAGTTCTTCGATCAACTCGCCGAGATGCTGGCGCGATAGGCCGCGGAAGGCAGGATGTGAGATGGCCACGCGGGCCTGCTTGATGTTCCCACCACAAGAACCCGCGCGGCCGAGGCCATGTCACGGCCTGCCCGGTGGAGACGTCAGACTCGTTCCAGAGGCCGGTGTGGCCCGCTGGGAAGCTCCGCTTTGATCGTGTCGCCCGGGCGCACCGCGCCACCCTCCTTCACGATGCTCATGATTCCGGCCCTGCGCACGATGCTCCCGGACTCATCACGGCCGACAACCTGCTTCAGCAGCCCGTCCTGGAAGTTGTCGATCTGCAGGCAGGGATTGCGCAGGCCGGTCACCTCCAGCACCGCATGGTCGCCGATGCGCAGCAGCGTGCCGACCGGCAGACCCAGCAGATCGATACCGCTGGTGGTGATGTTCTCGCCGAGGTCACCGGGCACCACCTTGAATCCCTCCGCACGGACCTCGGCGAAGAGCTCTTCATGGATGAGGTGGACCTGGCGCAGGTTCGGCTGGGTGGGGTCCTGCGCGACCCGAGAGCGGTGCTTGACCGTCACGCCGGCATGCACATCACCCTCCACACCAAGCCCGGCGAGCAGCGTGATGCTGTCCCGGTTCGGCTTTGTGAATGTGTACTCGCCGTTGCTGCTGACGGCCGTCACTATCCCGCTCATCCTCGGAGCCCCCTCCTCAATGACAATGATCAGCCACGACCCTAACCCTCGGGCCTCAAGGCGCAGTAGCCACGGTCAATCGCGGGTGAGGCCGTTAGCGCCGGATGGAGCGCCATCACGCCGGCGTTGTTGATCAGCAGGTCCAGCGATGCGCGCCGGCTCCCGTACGCGGTGGCGAATTCCCGTACGGTGGACAGGTCGGCGAGATCGAGCGGTATGAACTCCACCTCTGCGCCCGGCACTTCCGCGCGCAGCCGGATGCGGGCGGCCTTGCCCCACGCCGCGCTGCGGCACGCCGGCACGACGTGCGCGCCGCGCCGGGCGAGCTCGCGGGCGGTGATGCAGCCGATCCCGCTGTTGGCCCCGGTCACGACGGCGGTCCGGCCGCTCTGGTCGGGGATGTTCACGGCGTTCCAGCCGGGCATGGCAGCTCCGTCGTGAAGCGGTGGGGTTACCGAGGGTAGACCGAGAGCACCGCAAAGGTGCCGCGAAGGTGCCGCGAAGGAAAGGCCGACGTGCCGGGAAGGCGCGGCACGGGTGTCGTGAGGGTGGGCGCGGAGCTCGGATCCGCAGGCCAGTAGGCTGCGGGTCACCCGCTTTCCCCATCCCGTCCCCGAGGACCGCGCAGTGAGTTCCGCACCGCCCCCCATACTCGTGACGGTCGTCGGCCTCGGCGCAGACGGCTGGACCGGGATCACCGCCGCCGCGCGGTCCGCGCTGTCGTCGGCCGAGGTGCTGATCGGCGGGCCGCGTCAGCTGGATCTGCTGCCCGCCGCCGAGTGCGCCGGTGAGCGGGTGGCGTGGCCGAGCCCGCTGCGGCCGGCCGTACCGAAGCTGATGGCGGAGCACGCGGGCCGCCGGATCGCGGTACTGGCCAGCGGCGATCCGATGTTCTACGGGATCGGCCGCGCCCTGGCCGAGGAGCTCGGGCCGCAGTCGCTGCACGTCCACCCGCACCCCTCGTCCGTCTCCTACGCCTGCGCTCGCCTGGGATGGCCGGTGGAGGACACCGAGGTGGTCACGGTGGTCGGCCGGCCGGTGGCCCGGGTCGCGGCCGCGCTCCATGAGGGGCGCCGGGTGCTGGTGCTCAGCGCCGGAGCGGCGTCCCCGAACGAGATCGCCGCTCTGCTTCGAGAGCGGGGCTTCGGTCCGAGCCGGATGCGGGTGCTGGAACAGCTCGGCTCCGAGCGCGAGGACGCGTACGAGGGCCGGGCCGACAGCTGGGACCACGCGCCCGGCGATCCCCTGAACCTGGTCGCCCTCGACTGCCGCCGGGACCCGGCCCACGAGGCGCCGCGCCTCGGCGCGACCCCCGGTCTGCCGGACGCCGCGTACGAACACGACGGGCAGCTCACCAAGCGGCACGTCCGGGCGGCGACCCTGTGCGCGCTGGCCCCGGCCCCCGGCGAGCTGCTGTGGGACATCGGCGGCGGCTCAGGCTCCATCGGCATCGAGTGGATGAGGACGCACCCCTCCTGCCGGGCGGTGGCGGTGGAGCGCGTCCCGGAGCGCGCCGCGCGGATCGCCCGTAACGCGGCCGCGCTCGGCGTGCCCGGCCTGCGCGTGGTCGTCGGCGCCGCACCGGAGGCACTCGTCGGCCTGCCCGCCCCGGATGCCGTGTTCATCGGCGGCGGGCTGACCGCGCCCGGCCTGCTGGACGCGGTCTGGGCCGCGCTGGCCCCCGGCGGCCGGCTGGTGGTCAACACCGTCACCCTGGAGTCGGAGGCGGTCCTCACCGACCGCTACCGGCGCCACGGCGGCGAACTGGTGAAGCTGGCGGTCGCGCACGCCGTGCCGGTCGGCGGTTTCACGGGCTGGCGGCAGGCGATGGCCGTCACCCAGTGGTCAGTGACGAAGTCGACCGAGTCGACCGAGGAGAAGGATCAGAGATGACCGTGTACTTCATCGGCGCGGGCCCCGGCGCCGCCGACCTGATCACGGTGCGCGGTGCCCGGACCCTGGCCGCCGCCCCGGTCTGCCTGTACGCGGGCAGCCTCGTGCCGCGCGAGCTGCTGGCCGAGTGCCCGGCGGACGCCCGGCTGGTCGACACCTCGCAGCTGAACCTCGACGAGATCATCGCCGAGTGTGTACGGGCCCACGCGGCGGGCCGGGACGTGGCGCGGCTGCACTCCGGCGACCCGTCGATCTTCAGCGCGGTAGCGGAGCAGATGCGGCGCCTCGACGCGGCCGGCATCCCCTACGAAGTCGTCCCGGGCGTCCCGGCCTTCGCCGCGGCGGCCGCCGCGCTCAAGCGGGAGCTGACCGTCCCCACCGTCGGGCAGACCGTGATCCTGACCCGGATCGCCCAGCAGGCGACCCCGATGCCGCCCGGTGAGGACCTGGCCACGCTGGGCCGCAGCGGCGCGCTGCTGGTGCTGCACCTGGCCACCCGCTATGTGGACCGGGTCGTCGACGAGCTGCTGCCGCACTACGGGGCCGGGTGCCCGGTGGCCGTGGTGGCGATGGCCAGCCGCCCCGACGAGCTGATCCTGCGCGGCACCCTGGCCGACATCGCCGCCCAGGTGAAGGAGGCGGGCCTGGTCCGCACCGCCGTCATCGTGGTGGGCCGCACCCTGGGGGCGGAGCAGTTCCGCGACAGCCACCTGTACTCCCCCGAGCGCGACCGGCATGTCTGCTGAACCGGCTGCGGCCCGCGGCCCGGAACGGCACGTCCTGATCCTGGGCGGCACCACGGAGGCCCGCCGTCTGGCGGAGGCGCTGGCGCACGAACCCTCGTACCGGGTGACCACCTCGCTGGCGGGGCGGGTCGCCTCGCCCGTGCTCCCCCCGGGCGAGACCCGGATCGGCGGCTTCGGCGGGCCGGCCGGACTGGCGGACTGGGTCGGCGCCCACGGGGTCAGCCGGCTGGTCGACGCCACTCATCCCTTCGCGGAGCGCATGAGCTTCAACGCCGCTGCGGCGGCGGCCCTTTCGGGCGTGCCGCTGCTGGCGCTGCGCCGTCCCGGCTGGACGCCCGGACCGGGCGACGCGTGGACCTTCGCCGACTCGCTCGCCGAGGCGGCCGCCCTGCTGCCGGGCCTCGGCAGCCGCGCGTTCCTGACCACCGGCCGGATGGGCCTGCACACCTTCGCGGACCTCACCGACACCTGGTTCCTGATGCGTTCGGTGGACCCCCCGGCCGCGCCGGCGCCCCCGCGCCTCGAAGTCCTGCTGGACCGGGGCCCGTTCACCCTCGACGACGAGCGGGCGCTGCTCGCCCGCCACCGGATCGACGTCCTGGTGACGAAGGACAGCGGCGGCTCGGCCACCGCCCCGAAACTCACGGCCGCCCGCGAGGCGGGCATCCCGGTCCTGGTCGTACGCCGCCCCCCGGTGCCGCAGGGCGTGGCGCAGGCGCCTTCGGTCCGGGCCGCCCTGGAGTGGCTCGGCGGATCCGCCTAGATGAGTCATTCCGAAGTGATCAGTGGTCGTAGGCGATCAGGGACCGTGTGATTGGCTGTCCGGTCTTGTGGTTGTGCCAGATTGCCGCGGCCAGCGCGAGGACGCGTCGGGCGACGCGGACGGCGACGCCCTCAAAGGTCCGGCCGCCGTGTTGTTCCAGGTCGAGCTGGCCTTTGAGGGTGTCGTTCACCGACTCGATCAGTTGCCGCACCGATTTCAGCAGTGACTCGCCCTTGCGGCGTTTCTCCCGCTTGAACGAGGGCCGCAGCAGCTCTGCCCCGCGCATGGCCAGATCGGTCTCGAATTCCTTGGAGGCGAAGCCTTTGTCCGTGATCACCAGCAGGCCGGGGCGGTCGGTGACTGTGTCCGGCTCACGATCCAACATCGCCGTCAGCACCTCGCGCTCGTCCAGCTTCGGGTTCGCAAGGGACCACAAGATCGGCATACCGGTCGGGGTGCACACCAGGTATAGCCGCAGGCCCCAGAAGAATCGGCAATGGCTGGCGCAGTATCCGTATCCGGCCCAGCCTGCCAGGTCCGACCGCTTCACCGTGGGGCGTGACCGGCCGCACTCGACCGGGGTGGAGTCGATGATCCAGTGGTTGTCGAACCAGAAGTCGGTGTCCGTCGCAAGGAGCCGTATAGCCCGCTTGACCAGCGGCAGCGCAGCCCGCAGCCGCTTGTTCCAGCCCGGCTGCCTCGGCACGAAGGGGAGCATCTCGCCGAGGCGGGAGCCGACGAACCGCAGCCACCTGGACTCCGAGGTGAAGCCCAGCATCGCCTGGGCGACGGCGAGGCAGACGAGCTCGGAATCGGTCAGCCGGGGAGGGCGTCCCAGCCACCGGGTGTCCGTGATATCGTCGTCGATCTTCACATACAGTGCGGTGAGCAGGGCGTCCAGGTCATTCGTCACAGAACGATCTTGGCCGCCCTGTCTGTCTCTCCGGCCGCCGGCAGGGGGCTGCCCGATTGCTCGGCTTCACGCTTGAGCAGGCCGACAAGCTTCGGGAGACCGGACGCCACCGCCATGGCCGCCCGTGCCGGACCTCCCGGTCCGCGCTGTGGCCAAGAGCGTCCAGGGCAGTGCGAAGATCTCAGATCCTCCGCCGTCTGCTGCCCGCCGTTGTCGAAGGCTGCGACGACCTGGCCGTCTGCGTGTCCCGGTCCGGCCCGAGATTGCCGAACCCCGCGCCATGCTCATGCCATCGGTGTCATAATGGGACGTTGTGTGGACAACGCTTGCGCCGCTCATCGGCGTCCTGCTCGGTGGGTTCATGTCGATGCTGGCCCAGCGCTCGGCAGGACGCGCCTTGGAACGCGGCGAGGCGCGCCGCAGTGTTCGTGAACTTGCCGAGGCGCGCCGCAACGAGCGGCTCACTCACCTCATCGAATTTCTGTCTGCGGTGCAGGAAGCTGAACGAGTCGCGGTGGATCGGCATCACCACAACCTGGCTGACGAGCAGTGGCAGGCCCGGGCAAGGCAGGTCCTTGACAGGGTGTGGGTGATGCAGAAGACGATCCACGTGCTGTGCACGTCTGAGGTCAGCGAAGCGGCACGTAGCCTCGCGTGGGCAGTACAGGAGGTGATCAGGAAGGGCCCCGAAGACCCGGGAGAGCCACGGGATGAGAAGGTCTGGGCGCACATCCGTCCGAGCCGACAGGCATTCCTTGATCTCGTGCGCGACCAGCTGAGTTGAAACCCCGGGGAGGGATTCGGCAGCTGCCGTGAGCGGCCCGGGCAAGCAGCACCAGCTCCGGCCTCCATTGTGCGGCGAGCATCATCTACTTCGCCGGCTTCTCGAGGAACGCAAAGCCCGCCTTGGCGCAGGAGGCGTGCATGTCCACGGGCCAGCAGCAGGCCATCGAATGGCCCCTTGGCCCATCGACAAGCTGATCACGATCACTTCGGAATGACTCGTCTGGGGCAGCGGGCCCGGTGATGCCGACGCGCGCTCCGTGCTCCGGGCTCCGTGCTCCGTGCTCCGTGCTCCGTGCACCGGTGGAAGGCTGCACCGGGCCGCCGCTCAGTCGGAGGCGTCGGGGTCGCGGTGGTCTGCTTCGTCGAGCTTCCAGTAGCCCTTGGCGTAGGCGTCGTTGCGGCCCATGCCGAGGTGGTCGTGGAGATGGCGGCGGATGTCGCGGATCGCGACGGACTCCCCCGCCACCCATGCCACACCGCGGCCGGGAGGGGTGCTCGCGTTGCACAGCGCTTCGCGCAGCGCCTGGCCCTTGGGCTGTCCCGCGGCACGGTGTACCCACACGAGGTCGAGATCGGCCGGTGAGCTCACGTCCATTTCCGCCTGCGGGCCTTCCACCTCCAGGTACGCGAGGGCGCGCAGGCCGGGGGGAAGGGACTCGGCGATCGTCAGGACGGCGGGCTGTGCGCTCTCGTCACCGGCCAGCAGGTAGAAGTCGGCGTCGCCGGACGGGCTGAAGGATCCCCTGGGTCCGCCGAAGGACACCTCTTGGCCGGGCGCCGCCGCCTCGGCCCACCGGGCGGCGGGACCGTTGCCGTGCAGCACGATGTCGATCTCCACCGCGGGCCGTTCGGGGTGGTACCGGCGGATGGTGTAGGCGCGTCCGACGGCGTTGCCGTCCGCGGGGTCGGTGACGAACAGCTTGACCCACTGCGTCGGCTCGTCACAGCGGAAGGCGGCCATCCCCGGGCCGCCCAGCGTGATGCGTGCCATGCGCGGGGCGATCCTGACGACGGACTCGACCACCGCTTGGTAGCGGGGCCGGCGGGCTCGGAACATGAACTCGGTACCTCTCAGGTGAGGGAAGACAGGGCGATGGCCGGAAGTTCGCGGGTGACGTCGGGGTCCGTCGGCATACCTGCGACGAACGCCCGGTAGAACAGCGGCCCCACGGTCACGTCCAGCAGGACCTGCGCCGCCGTCCGGTCCGACGGCAGGTGGGGCAGGGCGGTCAGGATCGCGCCGATCCCCTCGATGTCCCGCTCCCGTTGCCGTTCGAGCACTCCGGCTCGGAGCACGTCGGCCTGCGCGGGGTCCTGGAGGGCGCAGCCGACCAGGGCGAACAGGACGCGGCCCGTGGACGTGTGGCTGAAGACCGCGTTGGTGTGCGTGACGTGCTCTTCCAGGGCCGACGTGGGATCGTCCCGCGTCGGCTGCCACGTCGACTCGTCCTGGAGGTCTTCCTCGAGGACGTCGATGAGGATGTCGCCCTTCGACCTCCACCACCGGTAGACCGTCTGCTTGGCCACTCCCGCCCGTTCGGCGATCGCCGCGATCGTCATGCCGTTGAAGCCGACGTCCAGCAGCAGGTCGTCGGCGGCGTGCAGGACGGCGACACGGGCGGCCTCACTGCGCTGCGGGCCCGCCTTGGTGTGGGGTGCGGGCGATGGCCGAGATGCGTGTTCTCCACCCGAGGGCCGTGTGATGGCTGCTCCTCTCCGTATCCCTGCCCCGAAGGAACTCTGAACCAGAACTAGACTAGACGCAACGGTGCGTTTAATCAAAATGCGCGCCCGCTCCCTCCAGGCAGGGGGAGGCCCGGAAGGAGCGGGAGTCGAGTGCGCGAACGCGCGGTGCGAGGGGCTTCAGGCCGGCGGCTGCGCATCGGCCGGGCCCGAGACGGGGGGCGCATCCCGCCCGGCGAACAGCAGGCGCGTCCGCATCCGGTACACGGTGTCCCCGCGCTGGTTCTCGGCGCCGACGAGGAAACGCACGGCGCCGACGCCGGCCCGCTTCGGATGGGGCTCCGCCTCCTCGACTACGGCGAAACCCTTCAGCTCGTCGCCGGGACGGACGGGCTGGAGGAAGCGCACCTCGTCCATGCCGTACGAGCCCTGGCAGGCGGAACCGGCGAGCAGAGCGCGGACGAACTGGCCCATGACCACGGCGCCGGTGTGCCAGCCGCTGGCCACGAGCCCTCCGAAGGGCGACCGGCGCGCGGCTTCCGGGTCCAGGTGGAAGGGCATGGGGTCCCAGACGCGCGCGTAGCCGATGATGTCCTCGCTCGTGACGCGGGTTGCGCCGAGGTCGTACCGGCTCCCGGCGGGGAAGTCTTCGAAGTGCAGCACAGCGCGAAATCTCCTTGTCTCCTGCGACTCAGCCGAGTGAGGCGGCGTACGCCGCTGCGACCCCGCCGGGGGCGCCCTCGAAGGGCGACGCGACGGGGTCCGCCGACCGGACGATGCGCTGCCGCGGGGTGCGGCGGCCCTCGACGGTGAACCACTCCGCGACCCTGAAGGCCAGGTCCATCGACTGGCCGCGGCTCAGCCGCGGATCGCAGGCGCTCTCGTAGCGCAGGTGCAGGTCACCGGCGTGAACGGCGTTCCCTCCGCCCACGCACTCCGTGACGTCCCCGCCGGTCAGTTCGAGGTGGATGCCGCCCGGATGGGTGCCGAGCGCCCGGTGTACCTCGAGGAATCCGGTGATCTCGTCCAGGATGTCGTCGAAGTGCCGGGTCTTGTGACCGCTCGGCGCGGTGTACGTGTTGCCGTGCATGGGATCGCAGACCCATGCGACCTGCGCCCCCTCCGCCCGCACCTTCTCGACGAGGGTCGGCAGGTGATCCCGTACACGGTCCTTGCCCATACGGGTGATGAAGGTCAGCCGCCCGGGTGTGCGCTGCGGGTCGATGCGGTCGAGCAGCCCGAGAACATCGCCGACGGGTGCCTCAGGACCCAGCTTCACACCGATGGGATTGCCGACTCCCGCGGCGAACTCGACATGGGCTCCGTCGAGCCGGCGCGTACGCTCGCCGATCCAGAGCATGTGTCCGGACAGTGCGTATCGGCGTCCGGTGTGGGGATCCGTACGGACCAGAGCCTGCTCGTAGTCCAGCAGAAGTGCTTCGTGGCTGGCGAAGACCTCCGTGGTGCGCATCGACGAGGTGTCCATGTCGCAGGCTCGGATGTAGGCGAGTGCGGCGTCGATGTCATCGGCCAGACGCTCGTAGCGCCGGCCCACCGGGGACCGCGCCACGAAGGCCCGGTTCCATTGGTGCACGCGGTCCAGGTCCGCGTAGCCACCCGTCGCGAACGCCCGCAGGAGATTCAACGTCGTGGCGGACGCGTGGTAGACGCGCTCCAGCCGCTGCGGGTCCGGGACCCGCGAAGTACGCGTGAACGCGCGGCCGTTGACGGCGTCGCCGCGGTAGGACGGCAGCGTGACCCCGTCGCGGGTCTCTGTGGCCCGGGACCTGGGTTTGGCGTACTGGCCGGCCAGCCGGCCGACTTTCACCACGGGCGCGGCCACCGCGTAAGTGAGCACGTCCGCCATCTGGAGGAGGACCTCCAGCGTGTTCGTCACGGAGCCGCCGCCCCGTCCGTCCAGCGTCTCGGCGCAGTCACCGCCCTGGAGCAGGAACGCCTCGCCCCGCGCCACCTGCGCCAGCCGCTCGCGCAGGGCGTCGCATTCGGCGGGGAGGACGAGAGGCGGTGCGGAGGCGAGAGCCGCCACGGAGGCGTGCAGTGCTGCCGGGTCCGGCCACTCGGGCTGTTGCGCGGCCGGAAGGGACCGCCAGGATGCGTCAGTCGGATTTTCCACGGAGAGAACCTCAAAGTCTTCTGATCCGAGGGGTGGGACGCCGCGTCGCGGCCGACCTCAGCGGAAGCCTGCCAGCGGAAGCCCGCTTCCCGCAGTGCGTCATTGGGGCTAGCAGGAGGGGCCTAATACTTCGGCACTAGCCCCAGAAGCCGACTGTCACCGCGCACACCGGTGATGGAGGCTTTCGGACAGTGAAAGGAGCGGCAGCACCAGGCCCCCGTGCCCGTGCCATTGCTTCGGAACCGGCCCTGAAAGGTGAATTCTGGATGACTAGCACCGATGCCCCGCGTGGACCCGTCTCCCGCCCGCAGACCGGGGACGAGTACCTGCAGAGCCTCCGTGACGGCCGGGACGTATGGATCTACGGCGAGCGAGTCGACGACGTCACGGCCCACCCGGCCTTCAGGAACAACTCCCGGATGATCGCCCGCTTGTTCGACGCCCTTCACGATCCGCAGCGGAACGGCAAACTGGTCGTACCGACGGACACCGGCAGCGGCGGGTTCACCCACCCCTACTTCAAGGCTCCTTATTCGTCCGCCGACTTGAAGGCCTCGGCCGAGGCCATGGCCGAGTGGTCGCGCATGACGTACGGGTGGCTGGGCCGTACTCCCGACTTCAAGGCGGCCTTCCTGTCCACGCTCGGCTCGAACAAGGAGCACTACGCGCCCTTCGAGGACAACGCCGCCACCTGGTACCGCAAGGCCCAGGAGAACGTGCTGTTCATCGGCCACGGCATCGTCAACCCCCCGATCGACCGCAATCGTGGCCTCACCGAACTCAGGGACGTGATGCTCACGGTCGACCGCGAGACGGACGCCGGCCTGGTCGTCTCCGGCGCCAAGGTGGTCGGCACCGGTGCGGCGCTGACCCAGCACATCTTCATCGGCAGCTACGGGCGGATTCCCGACGGGGCCAAGGACTTCTCCGCCTACTTCATCGTGCCCACGAACAGCCCGGGCCTGAAGATAATCTCGCGCCCTTCCTACGAATTCGCCTCGGCGACGGTCAGCAGCCCGTTCGACCAGCCGCTGAGCAGCCGGCTCGACGAGAATGACGGAATCCTGGTGTTCGACCAGGTGCTCATTCCCTGGGAGAACGTCTTCTGCTACGACGTGGACAAGGCGAACAACTTCTTCTACGGGTCCGGTTTCTTCTACCGGGCGATGTTCCACGCCTGCGTGCGCTTCGCCGTGAAGATGGACTTCCTGACCGGTCTGCTGGCGAAGGGACTCGAAACCACCGGGACATCGGAGTTTCGCGGGGTCCAGAGCCGCCTGGGCGAGGTTCTCGCCTACCGCAACATGTTCTGGGCACTGGTGGACTCCATGACGGAGAACCCGACCAAGTGGCCCGACGGAACGGTGACGCCCAACGGGGACACCGCTCTTGCCTTCCGTGTGCTGTCGTCCTCCATCTACCCCAAGGTCCGTGAGATCTTCCTCCGGGACCTGGGCAGTGCTTTGATCTACAACAACTCCCATGCCCGTGACTGGTCCAGCCCCGAGATCCGCCCGTACCTCGACAAGTACGTACGCGGCCTGGGCGTCGAGGCCATCGACCGCGTGAAGCTGATGAAGCTCGCCTGGGACGCCGTCGGCACCGAGTTCGGCGCGCGCTGGGAGCTGTACGAGATGAACTACGCCGGCAACCACGAGCAGATCCGCTTCGAGGCGCTCCACGCCCAGCAGGCGTCCGGCCAGTTCGACCGGTACAAGCACCTCGTCGACGACTGCCTGTCCGAGTACGACGAGAACGGCTGGAAGGCCCCGGACCTGATCAACCCGACCGACACGACGGTCATCGACGGGAACATCGGGCGCGCCGCGGGAGCGCCGCGCGTCGAGGCCGCACCGTGAACACTCCGACGGCCGCGGGTCGGGCCACGGGCCCTCCCACGTCCTCGGGACGACCGGATCCGGAGCAGATGCGCCGTGTCATGGGACAGTTCGTCACGGGTGTGTGCGCGGTGTCCACTCGCTTCGACGGCCCCACAGGAACCCGGCACGACGCGATCGCGGTGAACTCCTTCACCTCCGTCTCCCTCGATCCGCCCCTGGTCTCCATGTATCTGCGTGCCGACTCGGCCTTCCTGCGGCGGATCCGGACAGCCGGGGCGTGGGCCGTCTCGTTCCTGGGTGACGGTGCCCGGGGCCTGGTCCGCGACCTGACGATGCCTTCGGAGCAGCGGCCGCCCGTGGAACGCGCGGCTTCCTGGGACATCGGCCCCCACACGGGCTGTCTGCTGCTGGCGCAAGGGCCCGGAACCCTCGAATGCGCCATGCATCAGACCCAGCCCCTCGGAGACCACGTCCTGGTCGTCGGGCGGGTGCTGGATGCGGTCTGGCGTGACGAAGCCCCGCTCGCCTTCCACCGGGGAGCCTTCACTTCGGTGGAGCAGCCGGCGTGAGCTCGCACATCACCCATGACAAGGAGGAGCAGACATGGCCAGGCGACGCCTGCGGGTAGCTGTCGTCGGCGGCGGCATCGGTGGTCTGGCCACCGCGATCGGCCTGCGCGGGCAGGGCGCCGAAGTCGTCGTCCACGAGCAGGCCGCCGCGCTGACGGGGCAGGGCGCCGGCATCGCCATCGGCGCCAACGGGCATCGCATGCTGCGCGAGCTCGGGGTCACGGCCGCGCTCGAGGGTGCGGCGGTGCGCCCCGCCCGGGCCGAGTTCCGCAACTGGCGTACGGGACGGACGATGGCCCTCCACCAGCTTGCGGCCCGCTACGAGGAGCGGTTCGGGGCGCCGTACTGGACGGTGGAACGAGCCGCGGTGCACCAGGCGCTGCTCCGCGAACTGGGTGAAGCCCAGGTGCGTCCGGGTGCCCGCGCGAGCGCCGTCGAGCAGTCGGCCCGCGGAGCGGTGATCCGCTTCGCGGACGGCTCGGAGACCGAGGCCGACGCGGTGGTCGGGGCCGACGGCATCCACTCCGCCGTACGCAAGGGCGTCTTCGGACCGGACGACGCCGTCTTCTCGGGCACGAGCGGCTACCGGGCCCTGGTGCCGATGGAGCGTCTGGGCCACGTCCGGGAACTCGCCGAATCCGTGCTGTGGCTGTGGCTCGGGCCCGGACGGCACTTCATCGCCTACCCGGTCGCCGACGGAACGCTGCTCAACTTCCTGGCGGTCGTTCCCGACCGTGAGTGGACCGTCGAGTCGTGGGCCACCGAGGGCAGCGCCACCGAACTGCTGCGGGCCTTCGAAGGGTGGCATCCGTTCGTCACCGAGATCATCCGCGCGTCGGGCCGTCCGGGCCGCTGGGCCCTGTACGACCGGGAGCCCCAGCGCGCATGGAGCTCCGGACGGGTGACCCTCCTGGGCGATGCCGCACACCCCATGCTGCCCCACCACGGGCAGGGGGCGAACCAGGCCCTGGAGGACGCGGTGGTCCTGGCGCGGATCCTGGGCGGTGCGGACACGAAGGAGGTTCCGCAGGCGCTGCGCCGCTACGAACTGGCCCGCCGGCCCCGCACCCGGCTGCTGCAGAGCGGCTCGAGGCGGAACGCGGCGTGCTTCCAGCTGCCCGACGGGCCCGAGGCCGATGCGCGCAACATCCGCCTGGCGTCGCTGCCGGACGACCTGGCATGGATCCACGGACACGACGCACTGGACGCACTGGACCGACTGGACGCGCCGCGGCCGGAGGTCTCCAGGCCGCCGGCCTGAGACCGGCCGCCGGTTGCCGGGCTCGGACGCCCGTACCGAACGAACCTTGAGAGAGGACCATGGCAAAGATCTACGCCTTCGAAGGGGCCGTCCCCGTCATCCATCCGACGGCCTTCGTCCACCCGGACGCCGTACTGATCGGCTCGGTCGTCATCGGTCCCGGGTGCTACGTGGGGCCTCTCGCGAGCCTTCGGGGCGACTTCGGGCGCATCGAGCTCGAAGAGGGTTCCAACGTGCAGGACGGCTGTGTCCTGCACTGCTTTCCCGGCGCCGACACGGTGGTCGAGCAGGACGGCCATGTCGGACACGGCACCGTGCTGCACGGCTGCCGGGTCGGGAGGGGCAGTCTGATCGGGATGAAGTCGGTACTGATGGACGGCGTGGTCGTGGGCGAGCAGGCTTTCGTCGGTGCCGGCAGCTTCGTCAAGTCCCGGTTCGAGGTTCCCCCCAGACGGCTGGCCGCCGGCAGCCCTGCCCGGGTCCTGCGCGAACTGACCACCGCCGAGATCGAATGGAAGGCCAACGGCACCGAGCAGTACCAGAAGCTGGCCCAGCGCTCCCTGCGCGGGCTCAGCCCCGCGCAGCCCCTCACGGATGTCTCCCCCGCCACATCCGTGAACGAGGGGGATGCGGTCCCGGAGCATGTCACCCTGCACGAATTCCGGTCCCGCTGAGGAATCACTGTCGCTGCGTCATCGGTATGGCCCCGCTCCGGATATCCCGGGCGGGGCCATTCCCGTGTCCCCGCGGGACGGTCCGTGCCGGCCCGTCAGTGCACGCCTCGCGTGTGTACGACAGCGGGACTAGGAGGCGTGGTCTACAACCAACAGGCGACTACCGTCGTCCCTCCGCTTTCCTCAGGCTGGACGCGTACACAGATCCGCAGCGCGCAGCGCCTGCGGTTTCCCGGAACCAGGAGGAATCGGCATGACCCTTCCGACCACGTCCCGTCTGATCGTCGGCGACCGTTTCGGTGACTTCGCCGCCGCGGTCGGGGCCGAGACGTTCTCCGCCTTCGCCCGTGCCCTCGACGGAGGGGACCTGGATTCCACCCCGAACCCGGTCCGTGTGGTGACCGGGCAGGGGATCGGCGCGTACGAGGCCGACTATCTGAGGGACGCGATCGCCCGCCGGAATCTGGCGGACGTGATCACGCTGACGCACACGGGCGGTGAGCCCGCGCGCCGGCAGGACCTTCACAAGGCCCGCGAGGACAACGTGCTGGTGGCGGATCTGGCGCGGATCGACGACGACACGTACGAGGCCCGGCTGCGGCTCCACGACCACAACGAGCTGCTCGTCGACGTCCAGGACCGGGTGCACGTCCAGGGCATGGTGGCCATCGAGGCGGCCCGGCAGATGTTCCTGGCGGTGACCGAGCGGTTCTTCACCTCCCGCTGGCCGCAGCAGCGCTACTACATCGTCCTCAACTCCATGAACACCACCTTCAGCAACTTCCTCTTCCCGGTCGCCGCGCAACTGCGCCTGCGGGTGAACACCTCCGACGTGTCGGAGCCCAGCCGCCTCCTCATGCGCGTCACCGTGGAGCTGGAGCAGGCGGGACGCATCGCGGCGAGCGTGGACGTCGACTACGCGGCTTTCGCGCCCGGGCTGTTGGAGGAGAAGGAACTCCGGCGTGCGAAGAGCGCGTCCGCAGCCGCCGTGGACGCGGCTCTCGCCGCCGCCGTCTGACGTGCGGACCGCTCGGCTGCCGGCTTCGGCGCCGGATGCCCTCGGAGCCCGGGACAGGCCGCACTTCGCCTACCTGGGCCCCGAAGGAACGTTCACCGAGCAGGCTCTGCGCGCCCTCCCGGAAGCCGAGGGCACGCGGTTGCTGGCGGTGGGCTCCGCGGACGAGGCGCTGGAACACCTGCGGCGCGGAGCCGCCGACGCCGCCATGCTTCCGGTGCACAACACGGTCGGCGGCCTGGTGGCCGGAACCGTACGTGCGCTGGTGGAGGCTCCCGCTGTGGAGATCCTCCGCCAGGTCACGCTCGGCATCGAGTTCGCTCTGCTCACCCGGCCCGGCCTCGCTCTGCGCGAGGTACGCGCGGTCACCGGCCACCCGCACGCGCGGGCGCAGGCGACAGCGTGGCTCAGGGAGTTCCTGCCGTCGGCCCGCTGGGTGCCGGCCCCGTCGAACGCCGCGGGGGCCGAGTGGGTGCGGGACGGACGGTGCGATGCCGCGCTGGCCGGACACTTCACAGCGGCACGGTACGGGCTCGACATCGCCGCAGAACGCATTCAGGACCACGCCGGCGCACTGACGAGATTCCTGCTGGTGGCCTTACCGGGGATTTGGCATGAGGCTCCGCCGACCGGTTCGGATGTCACTTCCCTCACCGGCCGCGCCGACGGCCCGGAAAGGCTGCTCCGTACTCGTCTGACCCACTGGGCGCGACATGCGTCTCCCGACGGCGTTTCGCTGGGGATTTCGAGCAGCCACGACGGCCGCCACGACATCTTCATCGACCTCCCGGGACATCTTGAAGACCCCCGAACGGCACGAGCGGTTACTCTCCTGCAAGAGCGGATACCCGCAGTGCGCTTGCTCGGTTCCCACCCGACCAGCCCTCCGGCTTCGCCCGGCCACCGGCAGAATGCGTTGACGGTCCCGCCGCTGAGGAGGATACACAGAAATGACGTCATGGCCACGGATGTGACAACTGGCGCTCACCCCGGCGTGGACGAACTGGCAGGACACAGGGGGTCCGCCTCTTGACCCCCGGAACCACCGGGAACATACCCACCCGCCGTCGTGGCCACCAAGCTCTTCTGGTGGTCGCGACGGATCTTTTTATGCGGCACGGGTATGACGCCACGAGTATGAGCACCATCGCCGCCCACCTGGGTGTCACCAAGGCCGCCCTGTACAGACACGTGGCAGGAAAGGCCGGATTACTCGCCTCCGCCACGCTGCCCGCGCGCACGGCCGTGTTCGCCCTTGCGGAATCGGCACGAGGGGAGGGAACGCCGGCGATCGACCGGCTGAATCACCTCCTGCGCGGGCTGGCGGGATTGACGGAGAACCGATCGACGGGTTTCTGCCTGCTCTGGGGCCACCGGGCGGGAACAGAGTCGGCGGACCAGATCGCCGCATCCACGGAAGCCCTGCACGGTGTTCTCGTGGAGCTGCTGGAGCAGGCCGCGGCAGAGGGTGCGGTGCGGGGCGATATACCCCCCGCCATGGCCGCTCGGCTGATACTCGGAGGTATCGCGGAATTCGGCCTGTCCCGGCGTTCCGTCCAGGACGGATTCGCGGATGACGTCGCCGCTCTGCTGCTCAGTGGAATGTCCCTGTCAGCACGGACCTGATGTTCTCCCTGAGCCATATGTGCACCGGGTCCGCCTCGTGCCGGGGATGCCAGGCCTGGCAGATGCCGAGCGGCGCGATCTGAACGGGAAGCTCGAAGATCTCTATGTCGAGCGGGCAGTCCTGGCTGGTGGCGAGGGTGCGAGGCAGGGTCGCCACCATGTCGGTCCGCGGAAGCAGGAACAGTGCGGACAGGAAGTCCGGTACCGAAGCGATCACTCGACGGTGCAACCCGATCTCCTTGAGCGGCACGTCGACGGGGCCTGCCGTTCCCCCGGCGGGCGAGACGTTGACGTGCCGTGCCGCGGCAAAGGCTCCCGGAGTCATGGGCCTGCGGAGCAGAGGGTTGCCCGCTCCGGTGACGCCGACGAAGGGCTCCTGACCCAGGAGATCGAGTCGCAACTCGGGAGACGGGTCGTCAATGGCGCCGATTTCTATGTCCACGGTCCCCTCGCGCAACGGGGAGGCGCCCGGGCCTTTCTTGGTCAGGAATCTGAAGGACACCCGGGGAAGCTGTTTTCCGGCCCTGGCCAACAGCGCAGGGCCGAGCGCTGCCGTATAGCCGAATTCCGAGGCAATGGTGAGGGTTCTTCGCTCCCCGGCCAGACCGGCGTCCTGCTGCGGCATGAGGATGGCCTCCGCCTGCCGCACGAGAGCGTGCACCACCGGCTGCAGCTCGAGCGCCCTGGGCGTCGGAACCAGCCGACGGCCGGCACGCACCAGCAGGGGATCACCCACGACCAGTCGAATTTTGGACAAAATTCGACTCATCGCGGCGGTCGACAGCTCCAGCTGGCAGGCCGCGCCGGTGACGCTGCCGGCCTGCAGCAGGGCGTCAAGGGCCGGCAGTAACCGCATGTCTGCGTACGTGGATTCACGCAACTGTGCTCCCGATGAGGACTCTGCGACATGAGATCGCATTCCAAATATGAGCCCGCTTTGCAGGGGACTTTCCTTGGAATCAATATACCGTCCACCACTCTCGGGCATGCACCTTGGGGGCCGATTCAGGCCGCCACCGATTTAAACATGGCCATCGCGTATCTGTATCAGAATTTGACTGTTCCTTTATTGTCCACGCGGCGTCGATTCACATCGGGACGCGTGACACTCATCACATGAGTGCTGGATAAATCAAGCCCTCTGTAGAATAGTTGCGTGAAGTGCAATCGTCATCCCGCAGGGTTCGAGGAGCCTCAGGTGCCCCCACTCCCCGGGCTGAAGACTGTTCACAGAAATTTGGGGGAACGATATGACATACCAAGAACGTCGAATATCTGAAGGCACCCCGGAGAGGCCGGCACTCGGGGTGGCGACCCAGGATCACGATGAAGACACCGGACGGCATGAAGTTGACAAACGAAACAGTCCCGCCGGGCTGACCCCCCGAGAGCTTCAGGTGTTAACCGGCATTCGTGAGGGCTTGTCCAACAGGAGGGTCGGGCGGACCCTGGGGATATCCGAACGCACGGTGAAGGTCCACCTGCATTCCATCTTCATAAAACTCGGCGCCACTTCCAGAACCGAAGCAGTGGTGCGAGGTATAAGGAATGGCTGCATCAGTATTTAGCGGCAGAAGCAATGCGCCACCCCGGAAGTGATTGTCACTTCCGGGGTGGCGCATTTATACGGTGTCGCTGCAGGAAGGCTCTAAGGTTTCACTGCAGGAAGGCCGGTCGGAGATTCACTTCCCCGACGCGGCGGAGCGAGCAGCCAGTTCGAGTACGAGATGCGCCGACGCATCCAGGAGTGCCTTGTCGGGCTGTTGTCCGAACACCAGAATCCGGTAGTAGAGCGGTCCGAGCAGAAGATCGGTCAACCGGTCCAGGGTCTCTTCGCCCGGTTCGCTTCCGGTATGGCGCCGAAGGGTGACGCGCAGACCGTCGAGGTCGCGTTCGCGCTGCTCGCGCAGGAATCCCGTACGCAGGGAGAGCGCCGCGTCCTTGTCCAGTTGTGCGTGCCCCAGCAGAGCCTGGAACACCTGCCCGGCCGGCTCCTGAAAGAAGTCGGCCACCCGGTGCAGATGCGCCACCAGGTCTTCGGCGGCCGTGCCGGCCGGCTCGTGCCACGCCAGCGCTTCGCGGGCGTCGTCGGCGAGGGCGTCGAGAAGGATCTCGACCTTCGACTTCCACCACCGGTAGATGGTCTGCTTGGCCACACCCGCCCGGGCGGCGATGCCCTCGATGGTCGTACCGGCGAACCCCTGTTCCACCAGCAGGTCGTCCGCGGCGTTGAGCACGGCGAGGCGGATGCTCTCGCTGCGCCGGGGTCCTGTCCGGCTGACCACGGGGGACTGGGCACGTGGGCGTTCGGTGTTCCGTGCGGCGCTGATGGTACTTCACCCCTTGGTTCTTGCAGATGCATCCGATTCTGGCACACCTCCGAGTGGCGAGCCGCTGCCGAATCAGGCAGGTGTGGCGTCCGACTTCCGGTTGAGGACGAGGCTCAGCAGGACCACGAGGGCGAGGACGGCCACCACCGCGCTGAAGATCTCGCCGGCCGGTCGCAGGCTCGTGGCCCGGATCAGCACCCCGACGCCGATCGCCGGGACGGCGAGCATCGAATAGAGGATGGCGAAGAACGTGGAGACGGACGCGCCTCGGTGCTGGGGTGCGCTGCGGGTGGTGATGTCCCGGATGCCGTGGGAAATGGCCACTCCGGTGGCCAGCCCGTTGACCGCGGCCCCGATCAGCAGGGGGGCGAAGGCCTTGGTGGCCATGGCCGTGGCGATGAGGGCCGCTGCGAGCATCAGCCCGAGGCAGGCGACGGACAAGGCGGCTCCCGGCCGGATGGTGCGGACCAGCAACTGCCCCAGCGCCGTGCAGGCGAAGGCCGTGAAGACGACGAACCCGGCGAGCGTGTGGCTGGACTCGTGGAGCACGGTGCCCATGAACAGCCCCGTGACGGCGGTCAGTACACCGAGGACCGCGAAGCCCGCACCCGCGGCCATGGCCGAACGCAGGAAGTCCGACCGGATTTCCGCGGGCACGTGGAGCGGCTGCAACTGGAGGGTGAAGCCGGAGCGGTGTGCGGCGGTCTCCTTCGTCGTCGCCACACCGATCACCGCGATGGCCGCCAGGACGAGCGTGACGATCCACGGTGTGCGCAGGGGAGAGGGCGCGAGGTCGGCCAGGATGCCGGCCATCAGCGTGCCGCACGCCAGACCGCCCATGTTGGCGAAGAGGGCCACGGTGGCGGGCTTCACACGGCTGTCGTGGGGGATGAGTTCGGCGAGTGAGGCCGTGGCGGCTCCGGTGATGAGAGCGGCGGAGAACCCCGAGATCACGCGGGCGACGAAGAGGACCGGAACACTCTCGGCCCCGAGGAAGACGACGGCGGCGCAGACGGACAGGAACGTCGCGGCCATCAGAACCGGGCGCCGGCCGATCTGGTCCGACAGGCGGCCGAAGACGAGCAGTCCGACGACGACGCCGATGGCGTAGACGGCGAAGATCCCGGTCACGGTGATCGGCGAGAAGCTCAAGGCCTCACCGTAGAGCGGATACAGGGTGGTGGGCACGGTCGTACCGGCCATGGTGATCCAGAAGGCGAAGGCCACGACGGCAGTCGCCGCGCCGCTGCCTGGCCGGCGGGGTGCCGCGCCCGCCTGGGCGCCGGTTTGGGCGGTCTTGTTCAGCACTGAACCGACCTCTCGATGAGTGGAGTTGCGACAGGTGGTGGCGACGACGCAAGACTAGACTAAGCGTTGCGTCTATCGAGGAGACTAGACTAGTCGTTGCGTCTATTCAAGAGGGCATGCTCCGCCACCGATGCCCGGGCCCGCCGGAGGGCGAGACGCCGACGAGGCGGTGCCGGGGACCGGCACCGCCTCGGGTCATACGTTCAGCCCGCCTCGGGTCACGCGTTCAGCCCTCCTCGGGTCACGCGTTCAGCCCGTCACGGGTAGCGTCGCGGCGTCCACGTGATGCGGGACCCGTCGGGCCGCTCCGTGACCTGCGTCTGCGAGGAGCCGATCAGCAGGATCGTGCGCATGTCCACCTCGGACGGCTCCAGTTCGGCGAGCGTGACGATCCGCACCGACTGCTCCGGACCGCCCACGTCACGCGCGACCACCACCGGGGTCCCGGGCGCGCGCAGCTCCAGCAGCAGTTCCCGGGCCTGGGCGACCTGCCAGGTCCGGCTGCGCGAACCGGGGTTGTAGAGGGCGAGCACCAGGTCGGCCGAGGCGGCCGCGCGCAGCCGCTCCGCGATGACCTCCCACGGCTTGAGCCGGTCGGAGAGGGAGAGGGTGGCGTAGTCGTGGCCGAGCGGGGCACCGGCCGCGGCGGCCGCCGCATTGGCCGCGGTCACGCCCGGCAGGACCCGTACGGGCACGTCCTTGTACTCCGCCTGCCCGGCCACCTCCAGGACCGCCGTGGCCATGGCGAAGACACCGGGGTCACCGCCGGAGACCACGGCCACCCGCTGTCCCCGCCGGGCGAGGTCGAGGGCGAACTCGGCGCGCTCCGACTCCACCTTGTTGTCGGAGCCGTGGCGGACCTGCCCCGGCTTGACGGGAACCCGGTCCAGGTAGGTCGTGTACCCCACCAGCACCTCGGCGTCGGCCAGCGCACGCCGGGTCTGCGGGGTGAGCCACAGCGGACCCGCCGGGCCGGTGCCGACGACCGTGACCTCACCGGGGCCGGCCGGCACGCTGCCCGGGTTGCCGATGCGGCTGGGGACCACGGCGACGGCGAAGTACGGCACGCTGTCGGGGTCGGTGTCGGCGAGGACGCCGGTGCGCTCGCCCGCCATCGTGGCGCGCTCGACGTAACGGGCCTCGGCGAGGCGGCCGCTGGCCTCCATTGCGCCGCGCACGGCGGGGAAGGTCCGGCCGAGCTTCATCACGACCGCCGAATCGGTGGCGGCGAGGCGGGCCGTGAGCTCCTCCTCGGGCAGGGTGCCGGGGAGGATGGTCAGGACCTCCTCCCCCTCCACGAGCGGGGTGCCGAGCCGGGCCGCGGCGGCGCTCACCGAGGTGACGCCGGGGATCACCTCGGTCTCGTACCGGTCCGCGAGCCGCTTGTGCATGTGCATGTACGAGCTGTAGAAGAGCGGGTCGCCCTCCGCGAGCACGGCGACGGTCCGGCCGGCGTCCAGGTGGGCGGCCAGCCGGGCGGCGGCGGCCTCGTAGAACTCCTCCATCGCGCCCTGGTAGCCGCCGGGGTGGTCGGTGGTCTCGGTGGTGACCGGGTAGACCAGCGGCTCCTCGATGTGCGTCTCGCGCAGGTGCTTCGCGGCGATCGAGCGGGCGATCGAGCGGCCGTGCCGTGCGCTGTGGTAGGCGACGACGTCCGCCTCGCCGATCACCTCGACGGCGCGCAGGGTCATGAGGTTCGGATCCCCGGGGCCGAGCCCGACCCCGTAGAGGCGTCCCGTGGTCTGACCGCCGGTGCTCATTCGGCCACGCTCGCAATGGCGTTGACGGCGGCCGCGGCGATGGCGCTGCCGCCGCGCCGGCCGCGCACGACCAGATGGTCGAGCCCCGAGGGGTGGGCGGCGAGCGCGTCCTTGGACTCGGCGGCTCCGATGAAGCCGACGGGGACCCCGATGACGGCGGCCGGGCGCGGGGCGCCCTCCTCGATCATCTCCAGCAGCCGGAACAGCGCAGTGGGCGCGTTGCCGACGGCGATCACCGAACCCTCCAACAGGCCCCGGTCCCGCCAGACTTCGAGGGCGGCGGCGCTGCGCGTGGTGCCCATCTTCGCGGCGAGTTCCGGTACCGCCGGGTCGGAGAGGGTGCAGATGACGTCGTTGTCGGCGGGCAGCCGCTTGCGGGTGACCCCGCTGGCGACCATCTGCACGTCGCAGAGGATCGGCGCACCCGCCTCCAGCGCGGCGCGGGCGCGCAGCACGACCTCGGGGGTGTACCCGAGGTCCTGCGGGAGGTCCGTCATTCCGCAGGCGTGGATCATGCGCACCGCGACCTGCGCGACGGAGGCGGGCAGCCCGGAGAGGTCCGCCTCGGCGCGGATCGTGGCAAAGGACTGGCGGTAGATCGCGGCGCCGTCCTTCTCGTACTCAAACACGGTGTACTCGCTCATTTCTGCACTGCGTCTTCGGGCTGTGCGTCTTCAAGAACCGGGAGGTGGTGACGTGCGTGACCTGGGTGACCTGGGTGACCTGCGTGATCGGCGTGATCGGCGTGATCGGCGTGATCGGCGTGATCGGCGTGATCGGCGTGATCCGTGTGCTGACGTGCGTCCGCGAGGGCGGGGGCGAGCTCATGATCCGGTACGCCGAGTCTCGGGTCGCGGCCTTCGACACGGAGGTCGTATCCGCCGGCGGTCGCGACCAGGTCCACCCAGGCCGTGCCGCGCGGATGCCCGCAGCGCCGCTCGCACCCGGACCAGTGCACGGCCAGCGGGCCGCGGGACCGCTCCACGACGGCCCGGGCATCGGCGCGTACGTCGGCCAGCGACTTGGCGCAACCCGGCTTTCCCGTACAGGCGGTGACGGACCGCCAGGCACTGTCGGGCTCGGTGACCAGTCCGGCGGCCGCGAGGCCTTCGAGCGCGCGGTCGGCCGCGCGGGCGGGCAGGCCGGGGACGACGATCCCCCGCCAGGGGGTCAGCCGGAACCGTCCGGTGAGACCGGCCAGCTGCCGCCACTGGCGGGTGGTCAGCCGCCCGAGGGGTGCGAGCACGGAGAGCGCGACGACATCGCCGGCGGGGCCGCCGGTCACGATGCCGGGCTCGGGCGGCCGGCCGTCCCTGCGGGGCGCGTCGGCCACCTGGGCGGAGCCGATCCCCGCGGCGGCCAGTCGCGCTGCCAACGCCGCACCGCTCAGGGCGTGTTCGGAGGGTAGTTCGGCCACCCGCCACGCCTTCGTCCCGGCGTCCCGGACGGCGTCGAGGAAGTACTCGGCGGCCGTCAGGGCGGCCCGGGGCCCGTCCTGCGCGGAGACGAGGACCGCTTCCCGCGGGTCACCCGCCCACACCGCGGCGCGGCCATCGCCCTGGGCGGCGAGGTTCACGTCCGCCGCGAGTGACGTCACGTCACCGCGACCGTCGTCGAGGGCGAAGAGGAAGCGTCCGGACAGCCCGGCCGCCGCGTCACTCGCGCACAGGAGCCGGTCCAACTCCGGCACCCAGGACGACACGTCGGGCAGCCCCCGCCCGTCGAGGCCGGTCAGCGGCGAACACACGACATTGCGCACCCGCTCGTGCGTGGGCGCGGGCAGCAGCCCCGCGTCGGCCAACAGCTCGGCCAGCTCCCCGCCGCAGCTCGCGCCGAGGCCGCGCAGCTGTACGTTGCCACGCGAGGTCAGGTCGAGGTGCCCGTCGCCGAGCCGGTCGGCCGCGTCGGCCAGCAGCCGCGCCGCGGCGCCGCCGAGCAGCCCACCCGGTATCCGGACCCGCGCCAGGAACCCGTCGTCAGCCGCGTGCAGGCGCAGCGCGCCCGGGCAGGCGTCACCGCGCTCCCGTATGACGGGTTCGTCCCGCGATGCGGCGGAAGGGGGCTGGGGCATGGCGGCGAGCATACCCACGATTCCCCTCCCCCGACCTGTGTCCGTCGCCACCCCGACCAGCGTTTCCACAGCACTCAGCCCCGCCCTCGTCCAACGCGCGGGACCCGGGGCCGAACCCACAGCTCCACCCCAGCCCCGCCCATTGCAGCCCCGCCGGCGTTTGAGGCGCGGGGCCCGGGGCAGAGCCCCGGCAGCGGCGCCGGACCCGACACCCGCCCGGCCAAGCCGCACCCGGCCCAGCGCAACCCAGCGCAACCCAGCCCGCCCGAGCCCACCGCAGGGCCCCGCAGGGCCCCGTATACGCGCCACCCCGCCCCGCCCCTAAGATGACCTTCCGGCGGACCACACGGCCCGCCGTCGCCGAGGACGGCGACATGGGAGGAAGCCCGGTGCGATTCCGGCGCGGTCCCGCCACTGTGAACCCGGCAGAGCCACACGGCCGGGCAAGTCAGGAACTCCCGCTGTCCTCACTGCCCGGGGCGCGGAAACCCCGAGGAAGGCCTGCCGCCGCATGATCCTGCTGCTGTCGACGTCCGACACCGATCTGCTCAGCGCCCGCGCAGCGAACACCGCGGACGGCCCCGTCCCGTACCGGTTCGCGAACCCCTCCCGTCTCCCCCTCGACGACCTCCCGGGCCTCCTCGACGGAGTCGACCTGGTCGTCGTACGCCTCCTCGGCGGCCTCCGCGCCTGGCAGGACGGCCTCGACCTGCTGCTGGCCCCCGGCCAGACCCGCCCGGTCGTGGTCCTGACCGGGGAACAGGCCCCCGACGCCCAGCTGATGGAGGCCTCCACGGTGCCGATCGGCATCGCGGCCGAGGCCCACGGCTACCTCGCGCACGGCGGCCCCGCCAACCTCGACCAGCTGGCCCGCTTCCTCTCCGACACGGTCCTCCTCACCGGCCACGGCTTCGAGCCGCCCGCCCCCGCCCCCACCTGGGGCCCCCTGGAGCGCACCGCGCAGCAGACCACCGGCCCCACGGTCGCCGTGCTCTACTACCGCGCCCACCAGATGAGCGGCAACACCGCCTTCGTCCACACCCTCTGCGAGGCCGTCGAGGCCCACGGCGCCCAGCCGGTCCCCCTCTACGTCTCCTCCCTGCGCACCCCGGAACCGGGTCTCCTGCAGGCCCTGGAGTCCGCGGACGCGATCGTCACCACCGTCCTCGCCGCCGGCGGCACCCGCCCCGCGACCGCTTCGGCAGGCGGGGACGACGAGTCCTGGGACGCGGGCGCGCTCGCCGCGCTCGGCGTGCCGATCCTCCAGGCCCTGTGTCTGACGGGCTCGCGCAGCAACTGGGAGGAGAACGACGAGGGCCTGTCCCCCCTCGACGCCGCGACGCAGGTCGCCGTGCCCGAGTTCGACGGCCGTCTGATCACCGTCCCGTTCTCCTTCAAGGAGCTCGACGAGGACGGCCTGCCCGCGTACGTGGCCGACCCCGAGCGGGCCTCCCGGGTCGCGGGGATCGCCGTACGCCACGCACGCCTGCGCCACATCGACCGCCGCGACAAGAAGGTCGCGCTGGTCCTCTCCGCGTACCCGACGAAGCACTCCCGCATCGGCAACGCGGTCGGCCTCGACACTCCGGCCAGCGCCGTGGAGCTGCTTCGCACCCTCATCGCCGCCGGCTACGACTTCGGCCCCACCGAGGACGTCCCCGGCCTGGTCTCCGGCGACGGCGACGAGCTGATCCGCGCCCTGATCGAGGCCGGCGGCCACGACCAGGACTGGCTGACCGAGGAGCAGCTGGCCCGCAACCCGGTCCGCATCCCCGCCGCCGACTACAAGCGGTGGTTCTCCGCCCTCCCCGCAGATCTGCGCGAGAGCGTCGAGGAGCACTGGGGCGAGGCCCCCGGCAGCATGTTCGTGGACCGCTCGGCGAACCCGGAGGGCGACATCGTCCTCGCCGCCCTGCGCCGCGGGAACCTCCTGATCCTCATCCAGCCGCCGCGCGGCTTCGGCGAGAACCCGATCGCGATCTACCACGACCCGGACCTGCCGCCCTCGCACCACTACCTGGCCGCGTACCGCTGGATCCAGGCCCGCACGGAGGACGGCGGCTTCGGCGCCGACGCGATGATCCACCTGGGCAAGCACGGCAACCTCGAATGGCTTCCCGGCAAGAACGCCGGCCTGTCCGCGTCCTGCGCACCCGACGCGGCTCTCGGCGACCTCCCCCTCATCTACCCGTTCCTGGTCAACGACCCGGGCGAGGGCACCCAGGCCAAGCGCCGGGTGCACGCCACCCTGGTCGACCACCTGGTGCCGCCGATGGCCCGCGCGGAGTCGTACGGCGACATCGCACGCCTGGAGCAGCACCTGGACGAGTACGCGCAGATCTCCGCGATGGACCCCGCCAAACTCCCGGCCATCCGCGCCCAGATCTGGACCCTGATCCAGGCGGCGAAGCTCGACCACGACCTGGGCCTCGAAGCACGCCCCGACGACGACGGCTTCGACGACTTCCTGCTGCACGTCGACGGGTGGCTGTGCGAGGTCAAGGACGCCCAGATCCGCGACGGCCTGCACGTGCTCGGCGGCGCCCCGACGGGTGAGGCCCGGGTCAACCTGGTCCTCGCGATCCTGCGCGCCCGCCAGATCTGGGGCGGTACGACGGCCCTGCCCGGCCTGCGCGAGGCGCTCGGCCTGGACGAGTCCGCGCCCACCCGCACCTCGGCGGACGCCGTCGAGGAGACGGCCCGCGCCCTGGTCCAGGCGATGGAGGACGCGAACTGGGACCCGTCGGCGGTGGCTTCGGTCGCCGCGGCCCACTCCCCCGACGTCGCTGCGGTCCTCACCTTCGCGGCCCGCGAGGTGGTCCCGCGCCTGGCCGGCACGACGGACGAGATCGCCCACGTCGTCGCGGCCCTGGACGGCCGCTTCATCCCCGCCGGCCCCTCCGGCTCTCCCCTCCGCGGCCTGGTCAACGTCCTGCCGACGGGCCGCAACTTCTACTCGGTCGACCCCAAGGCCGTCCCGTCACGCCTCGCGTGGGAGACGGGCCAGGCCCTGGCGGAGTCCCTCCTGACGCGCTACCGCACGGACAACGGCGAGTGGCCCGCGTCCGTCGGCCTGTCCCTGTGGGGCACGAGCGCGATGCGCACCTCGGGCGACGACGTGGCGGAGGCGCTGTCCCTGCTGGGCGTCCGCCCGGTCTGGGACGAGGCCTCGCGCCGCGTCACGGGTCTGGAGGCGATCCCCCTGGCGGAACTCGGCCGCCCCCGCATCGACGTGACGCTCCGCATCTCGGGCTTCTTCCGTGACGCGTTCCCGCACGTGATCGGCCTTCTGGACGACGCGGTCCGTCTCGCGGCGTCCCTGGACGAGCCCGCGGAGTCGAACTTCATCCGCGCCCACGCCCAGGCGGACCTGTCCCTCCACGGCGACGAACGCCGCGCGACGACCCGTATCTTCGGCTCGCGCCCGGGTACGTACGGCGCCGGCATCCTCCAGCTGATCGACTCCCGCGACTGGCGTACGGACGCCGACCTGGCGGAGGTCTACACGGTGTGGGGCGGGTACGCGTACGGCCGCGGCCTGGAGGGCCGCCCCGCGCGCGACGAGATGGAGACGGCCTACAAGCGCATCACGGTCGCCGCCAAGAACACGGACACGCGCGAGCACGACATCGCGGACTCGGACGACTACTTCCAGTACCACGGCGGCATGGTGGCCACGGTCCGCGCCCTGCGCGGCACCGCCCCGGAGGCCTACATCGGCGACTCCACCCGTCCGGAGACGGTCAAGACCCGCACCCTGGTGGAGGAGACCTCGCGCGTCTTCCGCGCCCGCGTGGTGAACCCCAAGTGGATCGAGGCGATGCGCCGCCACGGCTACAAGGGCGCCTTCGAGCTGGCGGCCACGGTCGACTACCTCTTCGGCTACGACGCCACGACGGGCGTGGTCGCGGACTGGATGTACGACAAGCTCACCGAGACGTACGTCCTGGACCCGACCAACCGCGCCTTCCTGGAGGAGGCCAACCCCTGGGCCCTGCACGGCATCGCGGAGCGCCTGCTCGAGGCCGAGTCGCGCGGCATGTGGGAGAAGCCGGACCCGCAGATCCTCGAGTCCCTCCGCCAGGTCTACCTGGACACGGAGGGCAACCTCGAAGGCGAGACGGAGTAGGTCCCGGGCGGACGGGCCGTGCGTCGGGTCGGGCCATGGGACCGGGAGCCCTGACCCTGGGCCGCACGCTCGTCTCCACGCCGAAAGGCCGTCCTCCCCGCCCGTGCAGTGGGCGGGGAGGACGGCCTTTCACGGTGACGTCCGCGGACCCCGAGCACGCGGACCACAGCGAGGCCCGCACCGCGGACCACCGCGAACCGGCGGCCTCCCCGAGCTGGCCGGACCTCACTCAAGGCGTGGCACACGGTCGACCCGGACCGCGCACCGCACGCCGGCGGCCGATTAGACCTTGACGGTCTGGTGCAGCGCGACGAGCGCCTGCGCCCACCGCACGTACTTCAGCTGCCCGAAGTCGGCGACGGTCTTGACCCCGAACGCCTCCCGCAGCAGCTCGCCGTCCTTCTCGCTGACGCCCTTCAGCGCGGCCACGGGAGCCGCGAGCACATCGGAGAGCGGCTTGTCGGCCCACGCCTTGTCGAGCACCTTGTCCAGATCGATCGCCATGAGTGTCCCTCCCGGAACGCCGGAACCAAATACCGGGGCAAACCTAACCCAATCCGACAATCACCCCACGCTCCGACACCCCGAACCCCGGGCGACCACTCCCGACGAGAGCACCTCGTGCCGCCGACCGGGACCTCGCCCGTCACGACGACCTCCCGCACCCGAACCTGCGCAAGAGGGCCGTGTGCGCCGGGTGGCAGCGCGGCGCGGGTGGCCGCGCAATCCCTCGAAGGGGGGCATCGACACCTCCGGGTGGTTCGAACGCCGCGTGGCCGCGCGGCGCTTGGGGTCCGGTACGTGGTCGCAACTGTGTGCGTGCGTTCGTTCCCCGCGGCCCGTGACGCCGCTCTGAGCAGCCACGTTCTTCCGGCGTCAGTGCGCAGCCGCGGCACCTCGGGAGGAATCTTGCGATCCGTGTACGTTCATGTGGTGTTCGACCCGGCACCGGGCGGAGGTGGCCGCGCATGAGGCTCCTCAAGCGGCCCGGAGCCGCCGAACCCGCCGTCTCCGAGAGCGAACGCCACCTCTTCGGCGGACCCCTGCGTTACGACGCCGGCTGGTCCAACCACGAGTACGCCCGCCTCGAGGGGCGGCTCCTGACCACCCTGCGCTCCATGCCCCGCATGGTCGGCGGGACCCTGCGCCTCGCCTGGGACACCGACCGCCCCGCCCTGCTCACCGTCGCCGCTTCCGAGGCCGGGCAGGGCATCACCTCCGCCGTCGGGCTGCTCGTCATCAGCGAGGTGCTCCGTACGCTGCTCGGCGAGGGCAGCGCCGCCGACCGGCTGCACGCCGCCCTGCCCGCCCTCGCCACCGGCGCGCTGGTGGCCGTGCTGGGAGCCGTACTGGCCTCCCGGTCCACGGCGGCCGCCGGACGCCTGGAGCCCAAGGTCGAGCGGGCCGCGCACGAGCAGTACCTGAGCGCCGCCGTCGAGGTGGAGCTCGAGGCCATCGAGGACGGGGAGTTCCGGCGGCTGCTGGACAGCGCCCAGTGGGGGCCGCCCTCGGCCCGGCGCACCGTCGGCGCCTGCGTCGCCACCCTGGGCGGGGTGATCTCCCTCGTCGCCACCGCCGGGGTGCTCACCGTGCTGCACCCGCTGCTGCTGCCCCTGCTGCTGCTCATCGCCGCCCCGCGCGGCTGGGGTGCGATGCGGGTGGCCCAGCGCCGCTACCTGTCGGTGATCACCTGGGTGGAGCACGTACGCGCCGCCCGGCTCATCGGCCAGCTGCTGATCTCCCGTACGTCGGCCCCCGAGGTACGGGTGCACGGCGTCGGCCGCTACCTCCTCGGCCACTACCGCAACATGGCCGAAGTCGCCGAGACCGAGGCCACCCGCCTGGCCAAGGACAAGGCCGCCACCGAGCTCCTCGCCGCCGCGCTCTCCGGCCTCGCGGCCCTGGTCACGTACGGGGCGATGGGCGCGCTCATCGTCTCCGGCCGGATGGACCTCGCCGTCGCCGGCACCGCGGTGATCGCGGTGCGCACCGGTTCGGCGAGCCTGGGCGCGCTCGTCTCCACCACCAACACCCTGCACGAGGAGTCCCTGTACGTCCGGGACCTGGAGCGGTTCGTCGCCGAGGCGGCCCGCCGCGCCATCCCGTCCGGCGGGCGGCCGCTGCCCGAGCGGCTCACCGCGGTACGGCTGGAGGACGTGGACTTCAGCTACCCCGACCGGGACGAGCCCGCTCTCAGCGGGGTCTCCCTCACCATCGAGGCCGGCACCGTCGTCGCCCTGGTCGGTGAGAACGGCTCCGGCAAGAGCACCCTCGTCAAGCTGCTCGCCGGGCTGCACCTGCCGGACTCGGGGTCGCTGACCTGGGACGGGGTGGAGGTACGGGAGGCCGACCGGGAGCAGGTCTTCGACCGCGTCGCCCTGCTGACCCAGGACTTCGAGCGCTGGCCGGTGACCGCCCGTACCAACATCGCCATCGGCCGGCCGGGCGCGGGGGGCGCGAAGGGGGCGGACCGGGCGGTGGACGTGGCCGCCGAGGTGGTCGCCGCCGCCCGGTACGCGGGTGCCGACGGGATCGTCGAGAAGCTGCCGAACGGCTACGAGACCCTGCTCGCCCGGGTGTTCCGGGGGGCCTCGGAGCTCTCCGGCGGACAGTGGCAGAAGTTCGGCCTGGCCCGGACCCGCTTCCGCGACGCCCGCGTCCTCGTCGTGGACGAGCCCACCTCGGCGCTGGACCCGGAGGCCGAGATCGCCGCGTTCGACAGCATCCGCGGCCTCGCCGGACCGCAGCGGGCGGTCGTTCTCGTCACACACCGGATGTCAGGCGTGCGGTTCGCCGACGTCATCTACGTCCTGCACGAGGGCCGGCTCGTCGAACAGGGCGGTCACGAGGAGCTGCTGGCCCTGGGCGGGCGGTACGCGGCGATGTTCCGGATGCAGGCCGAGCAGTTCACCCGCGAACCGCGGCCCCAGGCCGAGTCCCAGTCCGCGTCCGCGTCCGCGTCCGAGTCCGAGTCCGCACCCCCGTCCGCGTCCCCTTCCATCCCCCGCCAGTCCCCCGTCCCCAGGAACGACACCTCCGCCACCTGAGGCGGCGGCTGCAGCCCCAGAGAGGTCCCCCGCTCGTCGAGCCGGGGCCGCCCGTCGGGCCGGGAGGCCTCCGACCCTCCCTAACCCCCGCCAGTCCCCCGGACTGCGGAACGCCCCTTCCGTCACCTGATGCAGTGAAATCCTCCTTATCCCACGGGCACCGGGGGTAGGGCACTGCTGATCTCGTGCGGGGGCCGGGAAGTGACCGGCCCCCGCACCCATGGACGAAGGGCCGACCCCGCCGTGACGCAGCCGTTTCAACTGCCGGATTTCTATGTGCCTTATCCGGCGCGACTGAACCCCCACCTGGAGGACGCGAGGGTCCACACCAAGCAATGGGCCCGTGACTTCGGGATGCTGGAAGGTTCCGGCGTCTGGGAGGAGCGCGATCTCGACTCGCACGATTACGCGCTCCTCTGCTCCTACACCCACCCCGACTGTGACGGCGAAGCGCTGTCGCTGATCACCGACTGGTACGTGTGGGTGTTCTTCTTCGACGACCACTTCCTGGAGATGTTCAAGCGCTCGCAGGACCGTGACGGCGCCAAGCAGTACCTCGACCGGCTCGCCGCCTTCATGCCGATGAACCTGTCCGACGGCTTCCCCGTGCCCACCAACCCGGTCGAGGCGGGCCTCGCCGACCTCTGGGCGCGGACCGTCCCCGCGATGTCCGCCGACTGGCGGGAACGGTTCTCCTTGTCGACGAAGAACCTCCTCGACGAGTCGATGTGGGAGCTCGCCAACATCGGCATCGGGCGGGTGGCGAACCCCCTCGAATACATCGAGATGCGCCGCAAGGTGGGCGGCGCCCCCTGGTCGGCCGGCCTGATCGAGTACGTCTCCGCCGAGGTCCCCGCACGCGTCGCGCACGCCCGCGCCCTCGGCGTCCTGCGCGACGCCTTCTCGGACGCCGTGCACATCCGCAACGACATCTTCTCCTACCAGCGCGAGGTCACCGACGAGGGCGAGCTCTCCAACGCCGTCCTGGTGCTGGAGACCTTCCTCGGCTGCACCACCCAGGAGGCCGCCGACGTCTCCAACGACCTGCTCACCTCGCGCCTCCATCAGTTCGAGCAGACCGCTCTCGTCGAGCTCCCCCAGCTCTTCGCCGACCACGCGTTGGACCCCGCGGAGATCGGGGCCGTCCTCGCCTACGCCAAGGGCCTTCAGGACTGGCAGTCCGGCGGTCACGAGTGGCACATGGTGTCCAGCCGCTACATGAACAAGGAGGCCAGGGCCACCGCCCCGCTCACTCTGCCCTTCCTCCCGACGGGTCTCGGCACCACGGCGCTCGACCTGCGGTCCGTGTTCACCCGGCGCTCCGCCGACCTGCGCCGCCGCTCCTTCACCCACGTGCCCTTCGAGCGCACGGGGCCGTCCGTGATCCCGGACGTCTACATGCCGTTCCGGCTCTCCCTGAGCCCGCATCTGGACCACGCCCGCGAGGGTTCCGTCGACTGGGCCCGGCGCATGGGCCTGCTGGACCCGCAGCCCGGCGACCCCGGCTCCGCCATCTGGAGCGAACCGAAGCTGCGCGGCTACGACTTCGCGCTCTGCTCGGCCGGCATCGACCCCGACGCCACGCGCGAGGCGCTGGTCCTCAACGCGTGCTGGCTGACCTGGGGGACGTACGGGGACGACTACTACCCGGTGGTCTTCGCCCAGGCCAAGAACCTCTCGGCCGCCAAGGCGACCACCGCGCGGCTGGTCGCGATGATCCCGGTCGACCACGTCGAACAGGCCCTGCCGGTCACCGCGATGGAGCGCGCGCTCGCCGATCTGTGGGTGCGCACCAGCCGGGGCATGGCCCCGGCCGTCCGCGCCGAGTTCCGGGCGACCCTGGTGAGCATGCTGGAGAGCTGGGTCTGGGAAATGGACAACCAGATCCAGGGCCGCATCCCGGACCCGGTGGACTACGCCGAGATGCGCCGCCGCACCTTCGGTTCGCACCTCACGATGTACCTGTGCCGGCTGGGCCAGGCGGGCCGGGGCATCCCGGACGAGATCTACGCCTCGGGGACCATCCGGTCCCTGGAGAACGCGGCGGCCGACGCCGCGTGCCTGATCAACGACATCTTCTCGTACCAGAAGGAGGTGGAGTTCGAGGGAGAGGTGCACAACCACGTCCTGGTCACACGGAATTTCTTCGACATCGGCTACCCGGAGGCGCTGCACATCTGCCACTCGCTGATGACCCGGCGCACGGAGGAGTTCGAGCACATCGCCGCGAACCAGCTGCCGCTGCTCTACGACGACTGGAAGCTCAGCTCCGGGGCCCGGGCCGGGCTCGACGCGTACGTCGGCGAGCTCCAGGACTGGCTCGCCGGCATCCTCAACTGGCACCGGAACTGCCGTCGTTACCGGGAGGAGGACCTGCACCGGCCGGGCGGCGGCCTGTCCACGGGCGTCTGGAACTCCGGCTTCGGCATGTCGGCCGCCCGGATCTCCCTCCCCGCCTGACCCTCACGCGCACGGGTGCCGCCGCGGCCGCCCGGCCGGCCGCCGTCCCTCAGAACTCGTCGCTCGTGTGCGGGAGTGCGGCCGTGTGCAGGGCCGCGTCCAGCGCGGCGGCCGCACCCGGCGTGTGCTCCCGTACCAGCCCGGCCGCGACGAGCTCGACGACCCGGGTCCCGCCCAGGTAGCAGGCGGCCAGCTCGCGTACCTCCAGGGTCAGGTCGGCGGGGTCGTCCGCGTGCTCGTACGCCGCCCCGCCCGGTCCGGCCTTGAGACGGAACCGCCCGGAGTTGGCCGGCAGCCGTACGTCGTGCACCTCCAGCACCAGCTCCACCGGCGCGGCCCAGGACCGCCCGGTCAGGGCCGCGTGTACGTCGACCAGGCGCAGCCAGAGCGCCGGGAACTGGGCGGTGACGCGTACCTGGTCCCGGTCGGCGGCGAAATGCAGCAGCGGGTCGTCGACCGGGCGGCCCCGTGCCGACACCTTGCCGGTGAGGTCGAGGCCGGCCACGCACTCCCACAGCGCGGCGGCGGCCGCCGGGGTGGCGGCCTCCAGCTCGTCGACGCGGACCAGGCCCGGTGCGCGGGCGGGTCCGTCCCCGCTCGCGCCCGCGCCCCCGGCCTCCGGCTTGGTGCGGTAGAGCACGTAGCCGGCGATCTGCTCGCCCGGATCCCCCAGGACGATGATCCGGGGCGGGCTCAATTCCTCGTCCTCCTCGTCCTGTTCGGCCAGCCACTCGTCGCGCCAGCGCTCCGGACTGCGGGTGGGACGTCCTGCCCGCCCCGAGCGGGCGGCTTCGTGGAAGAGGCCGATGAGCTCCGGGGCCTCCTCCGGGTCGACGAGCCGCAACGGGCGGCGGTCCGGGTCGATGCGCAAGGCCAGCGGCCGGGTGGAGTCGATCTCGATGGTGGCTCCGGTGGTGGCGCTGCCGTAGCCGAAGCGGCCGTAGATGGCGGCTTCGGAGGCCCAGAGGGCCACGAGCGGGCTGCCCGCGGCCGCGGCGCGCCGCAGCATGTCCGTCATCATCCCGGTGAGGACGCCGCGCCGGCGGTGGGTGGGGGCGACGCAGACGAAGGTGAGGCCGGGGCAGGGCAGGTCCGCCCCGGGCACCGAGAGCCGGAAGTCGTGCGCGGCCATGAAGCCGACGAGGGTGTCCCCGTCGTAGGCGCCGATCCGGTCGCACCGTGAGAGCAGCGCGTGATGCCTGTCTCGGCCCTCCTTCTGCGGCCGGTCGTTGAAGACGAGATACGCGAGCTCCAGGGCGCGGTCGATGTCGGCCTCGGGTACGTCACGGATGTCCACCATGATCGCGAGACTAATCGGTCATCGCGGACCGGTCACCCCATAAGGGCCGGGGGGTGTGGGTTTCAGCCGTTCCGGTGGCAGGCCGCCGGCCCCGCCGGGCTCGTGCCCGCAGGCAACGGCCGCCGCCGAGGCGCGACACCGCTCCGGCTTCGAAAAACACGTGACCGCCGTGATCATCAGTGGGTACGGTGTGCCGTCGGCCGTCACGGGGAGGGGATCACGGCGTGATCGAGGGAGAGCTCGTCGCTCTGCGCGCACTGCGCGCCGAGGACGCGGAGCACCACCTGCGCTGGCGCAACGACCCCGAGGTGGTCCGCTGGGCTTCCGCCGGGGACCCGTGCTCCGGCCCGATCACGCGGGAGGCACTGGGGCTCTTCTTCGAACGGATGCTGATGCTCTCGCCGCGGGAGTCGGCGGTGTTCACGGTGGAGTCCCTGCCGGACCGCCGGGTGATCGGCACGGTCGACTACCGCGACCTGGACCCCTGGGCCGGAGTGGCGACGCTGGGGATCACCATCGGCGAGCGGGAGTTCTGGGGCCGGGGGCACGGCTCCGAGGCGATGCGGCTGCTGGTCGGCCACCTCTTCGGCAGCTTCCCGCTCACCCGGCTCCAGCTCGACACCTGGAGCGGGAACGAGCGGGCCGTCCGGGCGTTCACCCGGCTCGGCTTCCGCGAGGAGGGACGGCGGCGGGCCGCCGTGCTGCTGGCGGGTGAGCGGTACGACGAGGTGCTGTTCGGGATGCTCCGGGAGGAGTGGCGGGCCTGACCGCGCCGGCGGTGTGCCCGCCGGGCGCCGACGGTACCGGCCGTACGATCCAGGTTGACGTCCCGCCCCCAGCATCGGGCACCCGGCACCCGGCACCCGGCACCCGGCACCACTCGACGCCTCGCCGCGCCCACGTCCCCGTCCCGGAGACCCTCACCGCTCAGTCCCGCACCCCCGAGAGACGGAGTAGCCGCCATGGCTCGTCTGCACTCCTACACCACCCGTGTCACCTGGACCGGAAACCTCGGCACCGGCACCAGCCACTACCGCGCGTACTCGCGGGCGCACGAGGTGGCCGCCGGAGAGCTGCCGACGATCCTCGGCAGCTCCGACCCGACCTTCCGCGGGGACGCCTCCCGCTGGAACCCCGAGCAACTGCTGCTCGCCGCGCTGTCTCAGTGCCACATGCTCTCCTACCTGCACTTCTGCGCGGTCAACGGCGTGGTGGTCACCTCGTACGTCGACGAGGCGACCGGGACGATGGCCACCGCCGGGGACAGCGGGCAGTTCACGGAGGCCGTGGTGCACCCTCGGATCACCGTCGGCGAGGAGTCGATGGTGGCTGCGGCGATCGAACTGCACAAGGAAGCCCACCGGGCGTGCTTCATCGCCAACTCGGTGAACTTCCCCGTCCGCCACGAGCCGACCGTGACGGTGGGCTGAGCGGCCGGGCAGCTGCCCTCACACCGTTGTCCCGCGACGGAACCTAGCGGCCGGCGGGGCCGGTCCAGTCGGCCGGAACGTGGCCGAGCCGGATGCGCTGAGGGTGGTCCCCGACGGGGACGGAGACCCGCTTGGCGCCGGTGGCGAAGTCGATGGCGGTGACCTGGTCGGAGCCGCTCTCGGAGATGACGCAGGCCGTTCCGTCGCCGTCGACCGTGGCCCAGTACGGCTTGGCGGCGGGGACGAGCGGTCCCTCGGTGAGGGTGGCGCGGTCCACGACGGTCGCGTAGTCGTCCATGGTGCCCGCGATGCAGAGCTTCGTCCCGTCGGGACTCATGGACATGCCGTGGTGGCGGGAGTCGTTGACCCAGGTGGTGCGGTCGGCGCTGGTGGCGGGGTTCATGGGGAGGGTCTTGAGGCGGGTGATGCGGTCGGAGGCCACGTCGTACTCGAGGAAGCCGTTGAAGAACGACACCTGGAAGTAGAGCTTCGACTCGTCGGGGCTGAAGGAGACGGGGCGTACGGAGTCGGACAGGTCGCGGCGGCCGAAGGCGTCGAGCCGCTGCCGCATGTCGATCACCCGGACCGTGCGGAAGGTCTGCGCGTCGACCACGGTGATCTTCCGGTCGCCCTTCGTCCAGTCCAGCCAGGACGCGTCGAGGGCGGTGTTCACCTCGCCGATGGAGCTGTTCCAGAGGTAACGGCCGTCGCGGGTGAAGGTGTTCTCGTGCGGCTTGTCCCCGGTGCCGAAGGAGCCGACCTGGCGGCCGGTGGTGATGTCAAGGACGTGCACGGTGTTGGAGGTGGAGGCCGAGACGGCGATGCGGGTTCCGTCCGGGGAGACCGCCATGTGGTCGGACCGGTAACCGGAGACGGGGAAGCGCCAGTTGATCCGTCCCGTGGTCACGTCGATGGACACGACGTCGGCGAAGCTGGGGCGGGAGGCGACGACGGCGGATCCGTCGGGTGTGGTGAACATGTCGTCGACGAACTGGTCGTGGCCCTCGCCGGCACTCTCCCGGATACCGAGGAAGAAGGCGAGTTTCACGGGGTTGAGGTAGATCTCGCGGAGCCGTTCGGCCTTGTCGGGGATCATGTCGATCCGGCCGACCTTGGCGAGGTCGCCGGTGGAGGCGAGGACGTCGGCGGTCCCCTCCCAGTTGTTCCCGACGAAGAGCACCTCGCGCAGGCCGTCGCCGGTGACGGAGGCCGCCACCGCCGGCGCGGCCGGCGCCGGCGTGAAAGCGGTGAGCAGGGTGGCCGCGGCCAGCACGCCCAGGGTTCGCACGGTTCGCAACATCCGCTCAACTCCGGTGTGGGGGAAGGGATGGAGAGGGTGCCTCCTATTACCGGCCGGTAAGATAGGGGGAACGCCAGAAGGGCGCAACCCCTACGGGGCACGCCCTTTTCTCACGTTCCGCCGTCAGCCCTCGGGCCGTCGCTCCTTCAAGCGACGGAACCGATCCTGTCGATCACCGTGTTCGAGACGTCCGGGTGGATCGGGATGTGCGCGCCGGTGAGGGCCGCGCCGGTGCCGCCGCGCCGGTTCGCGACGATCTCGGCGGCGATGGACAGCGCGGTCTCCTCCGGGGAGCGGGCGCCGAGGTCCAGGCCGATCGGGGAGCGCAGACGGGCCAGTTCGAGCTCGGTCACGCCGACGTCCCGCAGCCGCTTGTTACGGTCCTCGTGGGTGCGGCGGGAGCCCATGGCGCCGACGTAGGCGACGGGAAGCCTGAGGGCCAGTTCGAGGAGCGGGACGTCGAACTTGGCGTCGTGGGTGAGCACGCACAGGACGGTCCGGCCGTCCACGTCCGTGGTCTCCAGGTAGCGGTGCGGCCAGTCGACGACGATCTCGTCCGCCTCGGGGAAACGGGTCTTCGTCGCGAAGACCGGCCGTGCGTCGCACACCGTCACGCGGTAGCCGAGGAACTTTCCGATCCGCACGAGGGCGGAGGCGAAGTCGATGGCACCGAAGACGATCATCCGCGGGGGCGGGACGCTGGCTTCGACCAGGACCTTCAGCGGCTCTCCGCAGAGCCTGCCGTCGGCGCCGATCTCCAGCACGCCGGTCCGGCCGGCGTCGAGCATGGCGCGGGCCTCTTCGGCGATGGTGCGGTCCAGCTCGGGGTGTCCGCCGAATCCGCCCTGGTGGGCGCCTTCGGTACGGACGAACACGGCGCGGCCCATCAGCTCGGCCGGGCCCTCGGCCAGCCGGGCGACGGCCGCCGCCTCACCCCGGGCGGCAGCGGCCAGGCCGGCCGCGAACACCTCCCGTACGGGAGAGCCCACGGGGACCGGGGTGACGAGGATGTCGATGATTCCGCCGCAGGTCAGGCCCACGGCGAAGGCATCGTCGTCGCTGTACCCGAAGCGCTCCCGGACGGTCTCGCCGTCCTCCAGCGCCTGTCGGCACAGCTCGTACACCGCACCCTCCACGCATCCACCGGAGACCGAGCCGATGGCCGTGCCCTCGCTGTCGACGGCGAGGGCCGCCCCGGGCTGCCGGGGCGCGCTCCCGCTGATCGCCACGACCGTGGCGACGGCGAAGTCACGTCCCTGCTCGACCCACCGGTTCAGCTCTTCGGCGATGTCCAGCATGGGGGCCTCCTCGGAGAGGTTCGGTTTCCAGTATCGGATACGTGGAGGGTGCGGTTCTTTCCGTACGGAACAGGCGTACGGATCAGGCGTACGGATCGGGTCCGGCCGGTCAGCCGACCCCGAGCCAGCCCTCGATCGGGTGGAGGGCGAAGAAGACCAGGAAGATTCCGGTCAGCGCCCACATGAAGCCGCCGATCTCCCGGGCCTTGCCCTGAGCGACCTTGATGGCGACGTACGAGATGACACCCGCAGCGACACCGGCGGTGATCGAGTAGGTGAACGGCATGATCACGACGGTGAGGAAGACCGGGATCGCCGTCGAGGTCTCGGCCCAGTCCACGTGGCGCGCGTTCTGCATCATCATCGCGCCGATGACGACCAGGGCCGCGGAGGCGACCTCACCCGGGACGATCTGCGTGATCGGGGTGAAGAAGAGGCAGGCGGCGAAGAACAGGCCGGTGACGACGGACGCGAGGCCGGTGCGGGCTCCCTCACCGACGCCGGTCGCGGACTCGACGAACACGGTCTGGCCGGAGCCACCCGCGACGCCACCGATGGCGCCACCGGCGCCGTCGATGAAGAGCGCCTTGGACAGGCCCGGCATGCGGCCCTTGTCGTCGGCCAGCTTGGCCTCGGTGCCGACACCGATGATGGTCGCCATGGCGTCGAAGAAGCCGGCGAGCACCAGCGTGAAGACGATCATGCCGACCGTCATGTAGCCGACATCGCCCCAGCCGCCGAAGGAGACGTCGCCGAAGAGCGAGAAGTCCGGCATCGAGACCGCCGAGCCGTCGAGCTCCGGCGGGCCGTTCTTCCAGGCCTTCGCGTCGATGTCCACGACGGCGTTGAGGATCGCGGCGAGGATGGTGCCGCCGACGATGCCGATCAGGATCGAACCGGGCACCTTGCGGGCCTGGAGCATGAAGATCGCGATCAGGGTGACGGCGAAGAGCAGCACGGGCCAGCCGGACAGCTCACCGGTCGCGCCGAGCTGGACGGGGGGCATGAACTCCCCGCCGTTGCCGACGAAGCCGGCCTTCACGAAGCCGATCAGGGCGACGAAGAGGCCGATGCCCATGGTGATGGCGTGCTTGAGCGCGAGGGGGATCGCGTTCATGATCATCTCGCGGAGGCCGGTGACGACCAGGAGACAGATCACGACGCCGTAGACCACGCACATGCCCATGGCCTGCGGCCAGGTCATCTGCGGGGCCACCTGCGAGGCGAGCACACCGGACACGGACAGACCCGCGGCGAGGGCCAGCGGGACCTTGCCGACGAAGCCCATGAGGAGCGTGGTGACGGCCGCGGCGAAGGCGGTGGCGGTGATGATCGCCGATCCGTCCATCACGGTGCCCGCGACGTCCTTGCCCGAGAGGAGCAGGGGGTTGAGCAGGAGGATGTACGCCATGGCCATGAAGGTCGTGATACCGCCACGGACCTCGTTGCCGACGTTGGAACCTCTGTGCGTTATATGAAAGTAGCGGTCGAGCCAAGACCGTCCGGCGGGGTTGCGAGAGCCGTCGCCGGCCTCTTCCGCGGTGGTCTTGGGCTCCACAGACGATTGGGTCATGGTGCCTAACTCCCAAGGTTCAAAGGGGCACCCGCGTGGGGATTGGAGATTGCGGGATTTGGGATGCTGCGTTTGGCTGCACGACCCGGGGTGACGGCCCGAGGCGACGCGAATGTTCACTGCGTGTACTGCGGGTAGTGCGGGGGTGACCGCTGGTACTACGTGGGGGTTCTTGCAGGGGTACTGCCGGGTGAAGGGACCGCGAGCGGTGCGGTGCTTCGTGTGTACTCCGGGCGGTGCGCTGTGAAGTGTGACGTTCCCGAGTCACACCGCCCGGAGAGCTTGAGGGGGTCCGGGGGCCTCGCGGCCCCCGGACCACGCCGTCCTAGAGGGTCCCGGTAAGGGCTTCCGGACGGATCGGCGTCTTGTTGAGCTCCAGCCCGGTCGCCTGCCGGATCGCCGCGAGGACGGCCGGGGTGGACGAGAGGGTCGGGGCCTCGCCCATACCGCGAAGGCCGTACGGCGCGTTCGGGTCGGCGAGCTCCAGGACGTCGACCGGGATGGTCGGGGTGTCCAGGATGGTCGGGATCAGGTAGTCCGTGAAGGAGGGGTTGCGCACCTTCGCGGTCTTCGGGTCCACGATGATCTCTTCCATGATCGCCACGCCGAGACCCTGGGTGGTGCCACCCTGGATCTGGCCCACCACGGAAAGCATGTTGAGCGCCTTGCCGACGTCCTGGGCGGTCGCCAGCTCGACGACCTTGACCAGGCCGAGCTCCGTGTCCACCTCGACGACCGCGCGGTGCGCGGCGAAGGTGTACTGGACGTGGCCGTCGCCCTGGCCGGTGACCAGGTCGAACGGGACGGTCGGCCGGTGCCGGAACTCCAGCTCCAGGTCGATCGGGTCCTCGCCCTCCAGCAGCTCGGCCAGGTCCGCGAGGACCTCGCCGCCGTCGGTGACGACCTTGCCGCCTTCGAGGAGCAGCTCGGCGGTCGCCCAGGCCGGGTGGTAGGAGCCGTTCTTGCGGCGCCCGATCTCCAGGACGGCCTCGCGGACGGCCTCACAGGTGTTCTTCACGGCGCCACCGGTCATGTACGTCTGCCGCGAGGCGGACGTGGAACCGGCGGAGCCGACCTGCGTGTCGGCCGGGTGGATGGTCACCTGCGTGACGCCCAGCTCCGTACGGGCGATCTGGGTGTGGACGGTGACGCCGCCCTGGCCGACCTCCGCCATGGCCGTGTGGACCATCGCGACGGCCTCGCCGTTGATGACCTCGAGGCGCACGCGGGCGGTCGAGTAGTCGTCGAAGCCCTCGGAGAAGCCGACGTTCTTGATGCCGACCGCGTAGCCGACGCCGCGGACGACGCCCTCACCGTGGGTGGTGTTGGAGAGGCCACCGGGCAGCGCGCGGACGTCCGCGTTCTCGCCGGCGGTCTCCCACTGGCGCTCCGGCGGCAGCGGGCGGGCCTTGACCCGGCGCAGCAGCTCGGCGACCGGGGCCGGGGAGTCCACGACCTGGCCGGTGGGCATGATCGTGCCCATCTCCATGGCGTTCAGCTGGCGGAACTCGACCGGGTCCATGCCCAGCTTCGCCGCGAGCTTGTCCATCTGGGCCTCGTACGCGAAGCAGGCCTGGACGGCGCCGAAGCCGCGCATCGCGCCGCAGGGCGGGTTGTTCGTGTAGAGCGCGATCGCCTCGATGTCGACGTCCTCCAGGACGTACGGACCCACCGAGAGGGACGACGCGTTGCCGACGACGGCCGGGGAGGCCGAGGCGTAGGCGCCACCGTCGAGCACGATCTTGCACTTCATGTGCGTGAGCTTGCCGTCCTTGGTGGCGCCGTGCTCGTAGTAGAGCTTCGCCGGGTGACGGTGCACGTGACCGAAGAAGGACTCGAACCGGTTGTAGACGATCTTGACCGGCTTGTTCGTGGCCAGGGCCAGCAGGCAGGCGTGGATCTGCATCGAGATGTCCTCGCGGCCGCCGAAGGCACCGCCGACGCCCGAGAGCGTCATGCGGACCTTCTCCGGCGGGAGGCCCAGGACCGGGGCGATCTGCTGGAGGTCCGAGTGCAGCCACTGGGTGGCGACGTAGAGGTCGACGCCGCCGTCCTCGGACGGCACGGCCAGACCGGACTCCGGGCCGAGGAAGGCCTGGTCCTGCATGCCGAAGGTGTACTCGCCCTCGACGATGACGTCGGCGCGCTTGCGGGCCTCTTCCACGTTGCCGCGGATGATCGGCTGGCGGTGCACGATGTTCGGGTGCGGGACGTGACCGATGTGGTGGTCGTCGCGGCCCTCGTGGATCAGCGGCGCGCCGGGGGCGAGGGCGGAGGCCTCGTCCGTGACGAGCGGCAGCTCACGGTAGTCGATCTTGATCTTGGCGGCCGCTCGGCGGGCGGTCTCCGGGTGGTCGGCGGCCACGAGGGCGACCGGCTCACCGTGGTGACGTACCCGGCCGTGGGCGAGAACCGGGGTGTCCTGGATCTCCAGGCCGTAGTTCTTCATCTCGGCCGGCAGGTCGTCGTACGTCAGCACCGAGTAGACGCCGGGCATCGCGAGCGCCTCGGAGATGTCGATGGAGACGATCTCGGCGTGGGCGACGGTGCTGCGCAGGGTCTGGCCCCACAGCATGTCCTCGTGCCACATGTCCGAGGAGTACGCGAACTCACCGGTGACCTTGAGGGTGCCGTCCGGGCGGAGGATGGACTCGCCGATGCCGCCCTTGGTGTGCTTCTGGGTGACGTTGGTGGGCGTACCCGCCGGAACGGTGCGCGTGTTCTGCGCCATGGTCAGACCGCCTCTCCCTGACGGGCGGCCGCGAGGCGGACCGCGTCGAGGATCTTCTCGTAGCCCGTGCAGCGGCAGAGGTTGCCGGACAGGGCCTCACGGATGTCCTGGTCGGACGGGGAGGAGTTCTCCTCCAGCAGCGCGTCGGCCTGGACCAGGAGGCCCGGGGTGCAGAAACCACACTGGACGGCGCCGGCGTCGATGAACGCCTGCTGGATGTTCGAGAGCTCGACACCCTCACCGGTCTGCGAGTCGCCCGGCTTGGCCTGCCACTGCTTGGCCGCGTCCAGGGAGACGCCGCCCTTGCCACCGCAGCCGCCGCCGGTGCCGCAGGCACCGCCGTGGCCGTGCTCCTCGCGCTGCTTGGCGAACTCCGCCAGGCCCTCGACGGTCACGACGTCGCGACCCTCGACCTGGCCGGCGGCGACGAGACAGGAACAGACCGGCACACCGTCGAGGCGCACGGTGCAGGAACCGCACTCGCCCTGCTCACAGGCGTTCTTCGAACCCGGCAGGCCCAGACGCTCGCGCAGGACGTAGAGGAGGGACTCGCCCTCCCACACGTCGTCGGCTTCCTGCTGACGGCCGTTGACAGTGAAATTGACGCGCATGCTTACGCAGCCCCTTCAAGCGAGCGGCCGTTGCCGGTACCGCGGTACTGCTCCCAGGTCCAGACGAGCTGGCGGCGAGCCATGATGCCAACCGCGTGACGGCGGTACTTCGCCGTGCCGCGGACGTCGTCGATCGGGTTGGCCGCGCCGGAGGCGAGGTCACCGAACTGCTTGGCGATCGACGGGGTGATGACCTTGCCGGACTCCCAGAAGCCGCCCTCTTCGAGCGCGGCGTTCAGGAACTCCTCGGCGGCCTTCGCCCGGATCGGGGTCGGCGCGGCCGAACCGATGCCGGTGCGGACCGTGCGGGTCTGCGGGTGCAGCGCCAGACCGAACGCGCAGACCGCGATGACCATCGCGTTGCGGGAGCCGACCTTGGAGTACTGCTGGGGGCCGTCCGCCTTCTTGATGTGGACGGTCTTGATGAGCTCGTCGGCGGCGAGCGCGTTGCGCTTCACGCCGGTGTAGAACTCGTCGATCGGGATCAGGCGAGAGCCGCGTACGGACTCCACCTCGACCTCGGCGCCCGCCGCGAGCAGCGCGGGGTGGGAGTCACCGGCCGGCGAGGCGCAACCGAGGTTGCCGCCGACGCCGCCGCGGTTGCGGATCTGCGGGGACGCGACCGTGTGCGAGGCGAGCGCGAGACCCGGAAGCTCCGTGCGGAGGTTCTCCATGATCTGCGTGTACGGGACGGAGGCGCCCAGACGAACCACGTCCTCGCCGACCTCCCACTCCCGCAGCAGACCGATGCGGTTCAGGTCCAGGAGGTACTCCGGCCGACGGTGGTCGAAGTTGATCTCGACCATCACATCGGTGCCACCCGCAATCGGCACAGCTGTGGGGAACTCGGCCTTAGCGGCGAGCGCCTCCTCCCAGCTGGCGGGGCGAAGGAAGTCCATGTGCGGCTCTCTTCTTCTTCATCGTGTCGTTCACTTCAAGCCAGGAGGCCTAAGGGCCCTCGACTGGTCGTTCACGTGCTGTTAACGCGGTGTGGACTCAGTACACCGGCCGCCTGTCCCCCGGGTGCAGTCACCGAAACCATGAAGGAGTTGGCTGACGGCCTCCCTCGTCTTGTAGATTCGTATGAAAGGCAGGATGCGACGACCTGCCCGATTTCCAACGGCAACATTCGAGACAGATCGGCGGCGACATCATGCGGCTGCGCGCACTGCTGGAAACCGAGGCGCTGGGGCTGCGGCTGCTCGGCGGCGAGGACGAACTCGACCGGACGGTCCGCGGGGTGATGACCACGGACCTGCGTGATCCCAGCCGATACCTGTCCGGGGGTGAACTCGTCCTGACCGGCCTGGCATGGAGACGAAATTCAGCCGACTCCGAGCCGTTCGTACGAATCCTCGCGAGCGCCGGCGTCGCCGGGCTCGCCGCGGGCGAGGCCGAGCTGGGCGCCATCCCCGACGACCTCGTCTCGGCCTGTGTGCGCAACCGGCTGCCGCTGTTCGCGGTGAACGAGGACGTTGCATTCGCCACGATCACGGAGTACGTCGTACGGCAGGTCTCGGGCGAGCGCGCCGGGGACCTCGCGGCCGTCGTGGACCGCCACCGCCGCCTGATGACCTCGGGTCCGGCCGGCGGTGGCCCCGACGTGGTGCTGGATCTGCTCACCACCGACCTCGATCTCCGGGCCTGGGTGCTGTCCCCCACGGGCCGGCAGATCGCCGGGGCGGGTGAGCCGCTGGCGCCGGGCGTGTGCGCAGCACTGGCGAGCGAGCACCTTGCGGCGGTCCGGACGGGCCGTAGGGGACCGCACCGGATCTCCATCCAGGGTATTACCTACTCGCTCTTCCCGATCAGGGGACACGGGCGCGGCGCCGCCGGTCCGGCGGCCCGGGACGTGCGCGAGACGGTGCTGTCGGACTGGCTGCTGGCCGTCGAGGCGGACGCCGGCGACTGGCCCGCGGAGCGCCTGGACCTGCTGCAGGGGGTCACCCAGCTGATCGCCGTGGAGCGGGACCGGCGCGACGCGGCACGCACCGTGCGCCGCCGCCTCGCACAGGAGGTCCTGGAACTGGTCCAGACGGGTGCCGCGCCCGCCGAGATCGCCGCCCGCCTGCGGGTGGCGGCCCCGGTGCTGCTGCCCGGGCTGGGCGCCGCCCCGCACTGGCAGGTCGTCGTGGCGCGGGTGGACTGGGAGGGCGGGGACATCCCCGGCGGCCCGGTGGCCCAGTCGCTGTTGGAGGAGATCCTCGTCGACCCGTCGGTCTCGGGGCCCGAGCCCTCGGACCGGATCGCCGTGGCCCATGCGGGTGACGAGGCCATCGCCCTCGTGCCCCTGCCCTCGCTGTCCGGGGACGCCGGGGAGGACAAGGGCCCGGATTCGGCCCTGCACGCCGACGAGCTGCTCGCGACCGTACGGGACCCCCTGGCGGCCGGTCTGGCCGACGACGGGCGGATCACCCTGGGCGTCAGCGCGGCCGTGCACTCCGCCGAGGGGTTGCGCGGGGCGCTGGAGGAGGCCCGGCACGCCCGCCGGGTGGCCGCGGCGCGCCCGGGCCGGGTCTGCGCGGCGGGCCACCACGAGCTGGCCTCGCACGTCCTGCTGCTGCCGTTCGTGCCGGACGACGTGCGCCGCGCCTTCACGGCCCGGCTGCTGGACCCGCTGCGGGACTACGACCGGCGCCACCGCGCGGAGCTCATCCCGACGCTGGAGGCCTTCCTGGACTGCGACGGCTCGTGGACGCGCTGCGCCACGCGGTTGCACCTGCACGTCAACACGCTGCGCTACCGCGTCGGCCGGATCGAGCAGTTGACGGGGCGTGACCTGTCCCGGCTTGAGGACAAGCTCGACTTCTTCCTGGCACTGCGCATGAGCTGAGAAGATCCGCGCCGTGGCCGGACGGGTTCGGCCACGGGGCGGCTGATGATCCGTCCGGACTTTGTGAAAGAGTTCACCCGACCCCTTGGCCGATGCCGCCGATCCGTGCTCTCATTTCGCCCCAGGGCTCAACGATGTGCTGCTTGGTTGCTTTGGGGAGGGCAATGTGGCGGATACCGCCATGTCGGGTGCCGGAACAACCGGAGGGGACGACCCCCTCCAGCGGGCGATATGGCGGCTGCGTTCGCGCGGCTGTTGGACCGACGCTGCGGCGCTGCTGACGCCGCACGTCGGCAAGGCCGGCAACGCCGCGGCGGCCGTGCAGCGGACCGCGCTGCTGGTCGAGCGGTGCCTGTTCACGGGCCAGGGCTGGGCCGAGGCCGAGGAGGCGCTGCGGACCGCCGAGGCACTCGCGCAGGACGATGACGACCGGGGTGCGGCCGCGTGCGAGCGGGGCCAGCTGGCGTACGCCGCCACGGTGCTCGGCGTACGGGACCGGGCCGACGAGGCCCGTTCCGCGCTGGGGCGTGCGGCGGCCCTGCTGTCGCCGGAGTCCCGGACCCGTCCGCTGCTGGATTTCCGCCGGGGGCTCGTCGCCGAGCACCTGGCGGACGCCCCGCAGGCGGCCCGGCCGGCGTACCACCGGGCCCACGCCGGGGCCGAGGCGCACGGGGACACCCTGCTGCTGTCGTTCACGTGGCGGCACCTGGCCGCGCTGGCGCTGCGGGACGGCGAGGTGGCCGAGGCCCGCAGGGGCTTCGCGGAATCCCTGCGGATCAGGGAGGACCTGGGCTTCCTGATCGGCACGGCCCCGGCGCTGGCCGCGCTGGCGGAGGCCGAGCCGGAACCGGAGGCAACCCGTCTGCGTGCGGAGGCCCGCCGCCTCTTCCATCTGCTGGGCGGCATCCCCACCTGGCTGGCGGACCAGCTCCAGGCGGTCCCCTCGCCTGCCCCTTCGCCTGCCCCTTCGCCTGCGGCGTAGCTTCCTGTCCCTGCACGGCGCTCCGCGCCCGCGCCTCAAACGCCGGCGGGGCTGGGTTCGGCGGCGTTCGAGGTGCGGGCCGGGACGCCGTGGGGGTCAGGAGCCTGCGAAGTGTTCGCGGACGAGGGACTCGACCACCGGGAGGTCACGCGCGATCAGCGCCTCCAGCAGCGCCGAGTGCTCCGCCGCATCGGCGACGAGATCGGCCCGCCGCACCCGCGGAGCACCCGGCAGGGGCCACTGCGCACGGCGGTGGAGTTCCTCGGCCACCTGCACGAGCTGGTCGTTGCCGGCCAGCCGCAGCACCGCCCGGTGAAAGGCCCGGTCCGCCTCCGCGTAGCCCGGCAGGTCGCCCGCCGCGGCCGCCTCGGCCGTGGCGGCGGCCGCCGGGCGCAGGTCCTCCCAGGTGCCCGCGGGCATCGTGCGGGCCAGCCGGAGCATGACGGGGACCTCGAGGAGCGCCCGGACCTCGGCCAGCTCGGCCAGCTCCCGCGGCGTGCGCGACAGGACGCGGAAGCCACGGTTCGGGAGGCATTCCACCGCCCCCTCCACGGCCAGCTGCTGCATGGCCTCGCGCACGGGGGTCGCGGAGACCCCGAAGCGCTCCCCCAGCGCCGGGCCGGAGTAGATCTCCCCCGGCGCCAGCTCGCCGTCGACCAGGGCCGCGCGCAGCGCGTCGAGCACCTGACCGCGCACCGAATGGCGCAGTACCTTCCGCCCTTGTGCCGGTACCCGGGCGTGGGCCGTTTCGTGCACTCGGTCCTCCTCCGGGTACGGGCCTGTATGCCGTCCTGAGAATAGGTGACGGGGCGCGAAGTGTGAGGATACGTTCCGGCGAAGATCGGGTAAGGTAAGGCTAACCTGTTAACGATCGCGTGATTCGGTGGTCCGCCATGACCGTCTCGACCCTCCCGGCCGTCGCCCCCGCCCCGCCCGGCTCTCCGGTGGCGGACGCGTACGCCCGGCTGGCCGAAGCGTACGCAGGACTCCGCGTCGTCGAGCGAGCCGCGCACGACCCCGCCCCCCGCGGTGCGGGATGGGTCGGCGCGGACGAGCTCGCGGCGGGCGGACCGGCTCTGGACGCCTTTCTGGCCTGGGACAACGCCCAGGTCCTGAGGGACTACGGGACTCAGGCGCGCCCCGATGTGATCGCGAGTTTCGGGCTGCACCGGTACGCGTGGCCGGCCTGCCTGCTGATCACCCTCCCGTGGTTCCTGCACCGGCGGGTCCCCCGGCTCCCGGTCGACGAGGTCGCCTTCCACCGGACCCTCGGCCGGATGGCCGTGCACATCGACAGCTTCGCCTGCCTGCCGGACGACCCCGCGGCGGCCCTCCCCGGGGCCCGGGTCGTGCCCGACGAGGAGGCGCTGCGCGGTGAGGTGCGGGCAGCGGTGGCCCAGCACCTCGGACCCGTGCTGGATGGTTTCGGGCCGCGCATGCGGCGCGGCCGCCGCGCGCTCTGGGGGATGGTGACCGACGAGGTCGTCGAGAGCCTCTGGTACATCGGCAGCCTGCTCGGCGAGGAGCGCCGGGCGATGGCCGAGCTGGAGGCGCTCCTGCCCGGCTCGACCGCCCCGTACACCGGTGGTGCGGGTTTCCGCACGCTCGCGGGGCCCGACGGCCGCGAGCTTCCCACCCGGGACCGGGCCAGCTGTTGCTTCTTCTACACGATCAGCCCCGAGGACACCTGCGTCACCTGTCCCCGGACCTGCGACGCGGAGCGCGTCACCCGGCTGGCGGCGGCCTCCGCCGTCGCCTCGTGACCACCGGCTGAGGGCGCGCGTCCCGCCGGTCCGGGCCGCACGCCCGCTACTGAGCGTGATCCCGCCACTAACCCACCCCCAGGGGTGGCCGTTATCGAACGCAACTCGGCGCATACGGGCACCAGTTCGAGCTACAACACCCTATCCGGCGGGCCCGGCCCCCCGTTGGCGTCCACTTGCCCCGAAACCCGCGTGCACGGCTCACCGGCTACGCCACTATGGCGCCCGGAAAGCCGCACAGCCGCAGACGCGAGGCAAGGGACATCCGCATGAGACTGACCGACATATCGCTGGACTGGCTGCTGCCCGGCAGCCTGCTGATCCTGGGCGTACTTGCGGCAGTTGCGGTACTGGCCCGTGGCAAGCGCGAGAGCGAGAAGGCCGCGGCCGACGACAGCTGGGAGCGCAGCGAGGAACGGCGGCGGCGCAAGGAAGCCGTCTACGGAACCGCCTCGTACGTCCTGCTCTTCTGCTGCGCGGCGGTCGCCGCCGCGCTCTCCTTCCACGGACTGGTCGGCTTCGGCCGGCAAAACCTCAGCCTCACCGGAGGCTGGGAGTACCTGGTCCCCTTCGGCCTCGACGGCGCCGCCATGTTCTGCTCGGTGCTCGCCGTCCGCGAGGCCAGCCACGGCGACGCGGCGCTCGGCTCGCGCATGCTGGTCTGGCTGTTCGCGGGCGCGGCCGCCTGGTTCAACTGGGTGCACGCCCCGCGCGGCCTGGGCCACGACGGGGCCCCGCAGTTCTTCGCCGGGATGTCGCTCTCGGCGGCCGTCCTCTTCGACCGCGCCCTCAAGCAGACCCGCCGGGCTGCGCTGCGCGAACAGGGCCTGATCCCCAGGCCGTTGCCGCAGATCCGGATGGTCCGCTGGCTGCGGGCTCCCCGGGAGACCTTCGGCGCCTGGTCGCTCATGCTGCTGGAAGGGGTGCGCACCCTCGACGAGGCCGTGGACGAGGTGCGCGAGGACAAGAAGGAGCGGGAACAGGACCGGCACCGCAGGCGCGACCAGAACCGGCTGGACCGGGCGCGCATCAAGGCGCTGGGCCGGCAGAACCGGGCGTTCGGGCGCTCACGCGGCCGCCAGGTCGAGCTCCCGGAACTGACCCAGGGAGCGGGCTCCGCGCCGGTCGGCGCGGAGCCGGCCATACCCGAAACGGGACAGCTGCCCCTTCGCCGCCTGCCCTCCCTCCAGGCCGTCAACCGAACCGAATCCATTGACGTGACCGGCACCCGGACGGTGGACCTCACCGCCGAGGACGACACCCAGACCATTCCCCGGCTGGACTCGCTGGAGCGCAAACTGAAGGACCTGGAGCAGCAGTTCGGCTGACCGGTCCCGACTCGGGGAAACCCCGGAGGGCCCGCCTGCTCAGGCGGGCCCTCCGCCGTACTGCGGGTCGCGGCGCCCGTCGAGCTCGAACCACACGACCTTGCCGCTGCCCAGGGCCAGCGCGTCGACGCCCCAGTCGTCGGCGAGTGCCTGCACCAGCACGAGTCCCCGGCCGTGCGTACCGTCGTCGGCGGTCGGTACGTACGGCCGGGGCCTGCGTGCGGCGTAGTCGCGCACCTCCACCCGTAACCGTGTGGCGGCCAGACTCGCGGACACCTCCGCGCCCCGGTCGGTGTGGACGAGGGCGTTGGTGACGAGCTCGGTGATCAGCAGCTCGGCCACCTCCGCGGCATCCGCCCGGCACCGATGGCGCATCAACTCCCTCAGCGCCCGCCGTACTTCGGCCACCGCCTTCAGGTCGGCCCGGCGCACGCTCCGGGTGATCCGCAGCGTGTCCACCGCTCCCCCGTCCTCCCCGGCGGACGGTTCGCGCGGCACCGGCCTCCCTCTTCCCCACAGCTTCCCGGTCTTCGCCCCCACCCGCACGGCGATGTCCCTCCCGTGTCCACGCTCTCGAACTGGTCTACGGGATGCATGCCCCCCGGGCCGATCCGCACTCCTGCGGGCTTACGGACGGGGCACGTTACGCAGGTTGGATCGCGCCATCTGGATCATCCGGCCCACCCCGCCGTCCAGCACGATCTTGCTGGCGGAGAGGGCGAAACCGGTCACCATGTCGGCGCTGATCCTCGGAGGAATCGAGAGGGCGTTGGGGTCCGTCACCACGTCCACCAGAGCGGGTCCCCGGTGCCGGAAAGCGTCCTGCAAAGCCCCTGTGAGCTGCTTGGGCTTCTCCACGCGGACGCCGTACGCGCCCGCCGCGCGGGCGATGGCGGCGAAGTCGGGGTTCTTGTTCGTCGTCCCGTAGGAGGGCAGGCCGGAAACAAGCATCTCCAACTCGACCATCCCCAGAGAAGAGTTGTTGAACAGGACCACTTTGACGGGAAGGTCGTACTGCACCAGGGTGAGGAAATCTCCCATCAGCATCGAGAAACCACCGTCACCCGACATCGACACCACTTGACGGCCCCGATCGGTGAACTGTGCGCCGATGGCCTGTGGGAGGGCGTTGGCCATGGATCCGTGGCTGAAGGAGCCGATGATGCGCCGTTTGCCGTTCGGGGAAAGATAGCGTGCCGCCCACACGTTGCACATGCCGGTGTCGACGGTGAACACGGCGTCTTCGTCGGCCAGTTCGTCGAGGACCGCGGCCACGTACTCGGGGTGGATCGGCGTGTGCTTCTCGACCTTGCGTGTGTAGGCCTTCACGACCCCTTCCAGGGCGTCCGCGTGCTTCTTCAGCATCCGGTCCAGGAAGCGGCGGTCCGTCTTGACCCTCACCCTCGTGTTCAGGGCGCGCAGGGTCTCCCGTACGTCGCCCCAGACCGCGAGGTCCAACTTGGACCGGCGGCCGAGGTGTTCGGGGCGGATGTCCACCTGGACGATCTTCACGTCGTCGGGGAGGAAGGCGTTGTACGGGAAGTCCGTGCCGAGCAGGATCAGCAGATCGCACTCGTGGGTGGCCTCGTAGGCCGCGCCGTAGCCGAGCAGCCCGCTCATGCCGACGTCGTAGGGATTCTCGTACTGGATCCACTCCTTGCCGCGCAGGGCGTGCCCGATGGGCGCCTTGACCCGGCCGGCGAACTCCATCACCTCGGCGTGCGCCCCGGCCGTGCCGCTGCCGCAGAAGAGCGTGACCTTGTCGGCCTCGTCGACGAGGCGGATCAGCTTCTCGATCTCGCCGTCCCCGGGCCGCACCGTGGGCCGGGAGGTGACGAGGGCGTGCTCGACCGCCTTCTCCGGGGCGGGCAGGGCGGCGACGTCCCCGGGCAGCGCGACCACGCTGACCCCGCTGCGGCCGACGGCGTGCTGCACGGCGGTCTGGAGCAGCCGGGGCATCTGCTGCGGGTTGGAGATCAGCTCGCTGTAGTGGCTGCACTCGCGGAAGAGCTGGTCGGGGTGGGTCTCCTGGAAGTAGCCGAGACCGATCTCGCCGGAGGGGATGTGCGAGGCCAGCGCGAGGACCGGCGCCATGGAGCGCTGGGCGTCGTACAGCCCGTTGATCAGGTGCAGGTTGCCCGGGCCGCAAGAGCCCGCGCAGGCGGCGAGGCGGCCGGTGATCTGGGCCTCGGCGCCGGCCGCGAAGGCCGCCGTCTCCTCGTGGCGGACCTGGATCCAGTCGATGTCATCCGTCCGGCGGATCGCGTCCACCACGGGGTTGAGGCTGTCGCCGACGACTCCGTACATCCGCCGCACGCCTGCGCGCACGAGGATGTCGACGAACTGCTCCGCCACGTTCTGCTTGGCCATGAGGGGGGCACCTTTCCCGGTCTCCGGTCCGGTTCTGCGACGCGTGTGCCTCCCATCCAGCCACGGGTGCGCCGGTTACGCCTCCCAGACCGCGGCGGCCGTGCGGTCGTCGGCGTACCCCTTGAGCCGGAGCTGGGTGTCCGCGAGGAAGGCGGCCAGGCCGGGCGGCTCCGGCTCGGCCCAGCGGGCGGCGAGTTCCGCGGGGAGCGCGGCCTCCTCGCGCATGGGTTCCGCGAGGCCGCCGGAGCACAGCAGCAGGATGTCCCCGGGCCGGGCCACGGCGGCGCGGAACCGGAAACCGCTCTCCCCCTCGTCGGCCGGGCCGGTGGCCCCGCTCCCGGTCGCGGTCCCGGTGGTGGTCCCGGTGGTGGTCCCGGCGGTGTGCCCGGTCGTCGTCCCGGTGGTCGTCCCGGCGGTGTGCCCGGTCGCGCCGGCGCCGGGTGGTCCGGTGTGTTCCAGGTCCTGCCAGCTGCCCGACCGGAGCCGGAACAGCCCGCCCGCGCCGGCGCCGAAGCACACGCGGGTGCTGCACTCGGGGTCCACCGGGAGCAGCAGCCCGCGCAGCCCCGCGGTGTACGCCGCCTCCTCCAGCCCCAGCTCGGCGGCGCGGGCCCTTAGTCGCCCGTAGCCCCGGTCGGTGAGCCGTTGGAGGCCCGAGCGCAGGGCGTCGCGGCGCCCGGCCCGGATGTCGTCGGCCAGCCGGTCCTGGCTGCGCCCGACGGCCGCCGCGACCGTCCGGCACAGGTCGGCGGCGGCCTCCGCGGCCCCGGGCGCGGCCCGGTCCCCGCCCGCGAGGGCCACCAGGACCAGGGCGTCGTCGCCGCTGCCGAAGCGGGCGGTGAGCAGGAAGTCCCGGCGGGCCTCGCCGCGGAAGCGTGCGGAGTCCCCGCGCAGGGAGGCGGCGCGCAGGGTGTAGGTGCCGTAGCGGGCCCCCTCCAGGACGGTGTCCGGGGTCAGGTCGCCCAGGGCGGCCGGGTCGGCGGGCGGGAGTGCGCCGGGTTCGGCGGCGTAGGTGGGAGCGCGGTCGCCGAGGTGCCGCACCTCGGGCCGGGCTGCGGCCGGCGGTTCGGCCGCCACCGGCCCGGGGCCGGGGCCTGAACCGGGCTCGTAACCGGGCACGGGCACGGGACCGGGCCCGGGAGCGGGCGTGCGCCCGGGCTGCGCCGCCGTGTCGGCCTGCGCTGACCCGGTGGGAGCTGCCTCCTCGCGCGGCACCTCCCAGCGCCACGCCGGCAATTCGGGCCCGCGCACCGGGGGTACGTCGACGCCGCCGAGCGCGTAGCCGGTGGCGCCGCCCGTCCGGGGATCCCGCAGGGCTGCGCCGCCCGGCAGGAACGGGGCCGGAGGCGGCGGCGGGGGCGATGCCGGGGGCGGGGGCACGTAGCGCTCGCCGGGCAACGGGACGTCCGCCGGGGGCGGGGGCTCCGGGGCCGGGCGCGGGCTCGGAAGCAGCGGCTGCGCCGGCCCCCCGGCGCCGGGTGCAGCGTCCCGCACCGGAACCGGCTCCGGCGGGCCGGCCGGGGGTGGTGGGGCGGATTCCGGCCGGAACCCGTCCGGCACCCACGGCCGGGCGGGCAGGCCGGAGTCCGGGGCCGGGCGCGGGCCCGGAAGCGGTCCCCGCTGCGGCTCCTGCCCTGCCTCCCGCCCTGGCTCCCCCTCCGATTCCTGTTCCCGCTCCCGCTCCCGCTCCGCCGAATCCGGTGGCACGGTCACGGCCGGGTCCGCCGTGACTCCCGCCGCCGACCGGAACCGGTTGTCGAGGGTGTCCCCCGGGTCGGGACCCGGCCCCGCCTCCGGATCCGCGTAGAGCTTCTGCCACCAATCGTCCGCGCCCTGCTGACTCATGCCCTCATTCTCGGCCTCCCGCCGGGGCCTAAACGCCGTTTGCGCGAAAAGGGTCCACCGGCCCGCCGCCCGGTGGCCCGCCTCCGATTTACCCGTACGGATCGGCGCACATCGTACGCCCGCCCGACCGTCCGGGTGGCCGAGGCGCCCTGCGCGTCGGCCAGATCGGGCGCATCGCTCTCCCCGGATGAATTCCGGCCAACCGCTGCATTGGGCGGCAAAGCTGACGGGTGAACGGCTTCTGCCCAGGGGATGTCGGTGCCGCGGCGGCGCCGGCTTGGCAGAGTGGCGGGGGGTGCGGCGATGATGTCCGCGGCGGGTTTGCGCCGTGGCCGCTTCCCGACAGGCGCTGTGTTCGAGAGGTGGGTGGACGGGTTGCTGGGTGCCATAGGCCTGGACGAGGGTCAGGAATCGGCGTACCGCGTGCTGGTGGCGCTCGGCGCGGCGGAGGTACCCGACCTCGCGCACCGTCTGACCCTGCCGGTGCCGCAGACCGAACGGGCCCTGCGTCACCTGGAGCGGCACGGGCTGGCCGCCCGGTCCTCGGCCCGGCCCGGGCGCTGGGTGGCGGCCCCGCCCGGGGTGGCGCTCGGCGCCCTGCTGACGCAGCAGCGGCACGAGCTGGAGCAGGCGGAGCTGTCGGCGGCGCTGCTGGCGGAGGAGTACCGGGCGGAGGCGGCCGAGCCTGCGGTGCACGACCTCGTGGAGGTGGTGCAGGGCGCGAGCGCGGTGGCGCGCCGCTTCCACCAGCTCCGGCTGGGTGCGGAGAAGGAGGTGTGCGCGCTGGTCGGCGGCCGGCCGCAGGTGATCACGGATACGGACCACGACGCGCAGGACCGCGGCTCCGTACGCGGTGTCGACCACCGGGTGGTGATCGAACGGGAGGTGCTGACCCTGCCGAGCGGGATCCGTGAGGCGTCGTCGGCGCTGGCCCGGGGCGAGAAGGTCCGGGTGACGGCGCAGGTCCCGACGAAGCTGGTGATCGCGGACCAGACCCTCGCCATGGTCCTGCTGACGGCCCGCGGCGCGGAGCCGGCGGCGCTGGTGGTGCACGCGTCGGGGCTGCTGGAGTCCCTGACGGGGCTGTTCGAGGCGGTGTGGCGGGAGTCGCTGCCGCTGCGGCTGGGCGCGGCCGGTTCGGCGGAGGAGTCCGGGGGCGGCCCCGATGCCACGGATCTGGAGATCCTCTCGCTGCTCCTGGCGGGCATGACGGACGCAAGCGTCGCCAAGCACCTGGAGCTGGGGCTGCGAACGGTGCAGAGGCGGGTGAAGGGGCTGATGGAGCTGTCCGGGGTGACGACACGGCTGCAGCTGGGCTGGCACGCGTACGAGCGGGGCTGGGTGGCCCGATAGACCCTGGTCGGTCACGCTGAGCAGATGGATCTGCCTCAGCTGCTCCTCGTGGGGCTGGTGCTGCTGCTCGGGGTGCTGGGGGTGCTGGTCCCGGGCGTGCCGGGCACCTGGCTGGTGTGGGCGGGGCTGATGTGGTGGGCGGTGCAGGACCGATCGTCGCTGGCGTGGACCCTGCTGGTCGCGGCGACAGCCCTGCTGCTGGTGGTCCAGGTGGTCAAGTGGCTGTTGCCGGCCCGGCGGCTGCGGGGGGTGGGGATCACTCCCCGGATGGCGGTCTTCGCGGGGACCGGAGCTGTTTTGGGCTTCGTCCTGGTCCCGGTGCTGGGAGCGGTACCGGGCTTCGTGGGCGGCATCTACCTGTGCGAGCGGCTCCGCCTCGGGACGCGCGGCGAGGCCTGGACGTCGGTGCGGACGGTGATGCGGGCGGCGGGCACGAGCGTACTGGTGGAGCTGTTCGCGTGCCTGCTGGTGACGGGGGCGTGGCTGGGGGCGGTGGCGGCGGGCGCCTAGGGGTGCCGTTCGGGCAGGTCGGTGGCGCGGGAGATGCGCTTCGCGCGCCACGCCACGCCACGCCGGGCCGCCCCGGGGTCGCGCTGCGCCGCCCCGGTCGCGACGGTGGTACCCGGCCGGAGGCGGCCATGACGGATCGCACCATCATGCGGCGCCCTGCGGCTCCGAGGACGAGTCCGTCGGGACGGTCACGCCGGACACCGCGCAGAGCGGTACGGTCGCGACCCTCACCGTGCAGGGCACGGCGCTGGGCATGAACACCGCCGTCCGGCTGACCGGCGGCCCGGCGCCGCTGACGGCCACGACCGTGTCGGTCTCCGACGACGCCCGGACGCTGAAAGCGACCGTGGATCTGCGCACGGCCCCCACCGGCCACTGGAACATCCGCGTCGAAACGGGCAACTTCGCTTATTCGCGCGGCACCCTGACGGTGACGCCGCCCGCGGTCTCCGGCCTGGGTACGTACAAGCCGGTCACCCCGACGCGGCTGATGGACACCCGTGAGGGACTCGGCGTGCCCAAGGCGAAGGTGGGCCAAGGCGGAACCGTCACCCTGCAGGTCACCGGCACCACCGGCATCCCCGCAACCGGCGTCACCGCCGTCGTCCTCAACGTCACCGCCACCGACCCCACCACCGCCAGCCACGTGTCCGTCTACCCCAACGGCACCACCCGCACCAGCGCATCAAACCTCAACTTCACCGCAGGACAGACCATCCCCAACCTCGTCGTCGTCCCCGTCGTGAACGGAAAGGTCAGCTTCTACAACAACGCCGGCACCGTCGACCTCATCGCCGACATCGCCGGCTACTACACGACGTAGAGCCGAACAGAACCGCCTTGCGCCGGCCGGTACTTCGGCCGGCGCAGGGCGGTTGTCTCAGCGAGGCGTCGGGGGATGGCCCTCCTGGGAGCACTCCACCCGGTGACCGCGGGCGGGCGGCCGGCGGGCCGCCCGCCCACGGTGGCTCGTTGCGTCGAGGAGGTCGGCGGGGTCCGGCTACGCCCGACCGGCCCGCTTCGCCGCGTAGTTGGCGCGGCCCTCCGCCGACTTCAGGCGCCAGTCGCGGCGGATCTCCGACCGCAGGCGTGCGTCCGTCTTCGCCACGATGCGCTGGTTCTCCCGCAGCAGTTTGCGGTAGCTCTCCAGGCGGCGCTCCGCGAGTTCGCCCGAGTCGACCGCGGCCAGCACCGCGCAGCCCGGTTCCGCCTCGTGCGCGCAGTCGTGGAAGCGGCAGTGCTCCGCGTACTCCTCGATCTCCGAGAAGACCTGGCCGACACCGGCCTCGGCGTCCCAGAGGCCGACGCCGCGCAGGCCGGGCGTGTCGATCAGGACGCCGCCGCCCGGCAGGGCGAGCAGGTTGCGCGTCGTCGTCGTGTGGCGGCCCTTGCCGTCGACCTCGCGGGCCTCCTGGACCTCCATGACCTCGGCGCCGAGCAGCGAGTTGGCCAACGTGGACTTGCCGGCTCCGGAGATGCCGAGCAGCACGCTCGTGCCGCCCGAGACGACGGCGGCGAGGACGTCCGTACCGTCCCCGGTGAGGGAGGACACCGTGAGCACCTGGACGCCGGGCGCCGTGGCCTCGACGTCCTGGACGAGGTGTCCGAGCGTCACCGGGTCCGGGACCAGGTCCGCCTTGGTGAGGACGACCAGGGGCTGCGCCCCCGACTCCCAGGCCAGGGCGAGGAAGCGCTCGATGCGCCCCAGGTCCAGTTCGACGGCGAGGGAGACCGCGATGATCGCGTGGTCGACGTTCGCGGCGAGGATCTGGCCCTCGGACCGCTGCGAGGAGGTGGACCGGACGAAAGCGGTCCGGCGAGGCAGGTACGCCTTCACGTAGCGCGGGTTGCCCGCCGCCTCGACGGCGGCCCAGTCCCCGGTGCAGATGACCCGGAGCGGATCGTGCGGGGTGACGAAGGCGGTGTCGGCGCGGACGATGCCGTCCGCGGTCATGACGTCGCACTGGCCGCGATCGACGCGTACGACCCGGCCGGGTACGAGGCCCTGATCGGCGTACGGGGTGAACTCGGCCGCCCACGCGTCGTCCCAGCCGAAGGGGGTGAGGTCGTGCGAGGGGGAGGCCTGCGGGAAAGAGGAGAAAGACAAGGGGAACCCTTCACAGGGTGGCCCCGGCGCACACGCAGAGGTGTGGGAGAAGTAGGTCAGCCGGAGACCACGGAGGTTGTATTGATGAACTTCCGAATGCGGGCAGCGCCCATCTCAACGACAGCCATCGGTAACACCTCCGTGTCTTGCTCAGCCAACGACCAGCGGCCAGTCGGCCACCGCGGGAACGAAGGAAACCCTAGCTTCAGGCCCTGCAGTACGCCAACTGTTTTATGCCGAGGGGCGTGGCGGTCCGCACCGCCGAGAGAGCCTCAGGCCCGCGGGAGCAGCAGCCGAAAATGAGCGCCCTGCAGCACGGGATGCCCCAGCACACGTGACCGGACGCTGAGGTCTCCGTCCACGCTGCGGGCAAGACGGCGCGCGTTGTACAGACCGGTGCCCCGGTCCGGCCCTCGGGTCGACTCGCCCTTGCGGAACACAGTGTGCTCGCTCCCCTCCGCGTAGGCCAGGCCCGGGCCGTTGTCCTGGATGTCGATGGCGAAGTCCGCGCCGAGTGGAGTGACGGTCGCCCGTACGGTCGGATCACCGTGCTCCGCACACGCCTCGGCCGCGTTGGTGAGCAGTTCGTAGAGGATCCGCTGCAGGCCGGCAGCTGAGACGGTCACGGGGCAGCTGTCCGGCGCGTGAATCTGCAGTATCACGTTCGGGTAGTGGGTGGTGAACGGGTCCCTCATGGCCAGGAGCGTCTCGGAGAGGTCGGATTCTCCCGCCACCAGGACGCCGGTGGAGAGCTCGCCCGCCGTCGCGGTGAGGGCCTCGGACGCGGCCGCCAGTTCCTCGGGCGGGGTGGTGAGGGCAGCAGCGAGCTGCCGGTAGTGCCGTAGCTCTGAGCACAGGGCGTAACCGTACAACCTCCAGTCGTCGGGTCGGAAGCCGCGGCCCCGACCGGCGCGGGCGGCTGTTGCCTCCTCTGCGAGGCGTGCGACCGCGCTCTCCAGTTTCCGGTCGGCATTGCCCCCGAGGATCAGGAGGACTCCGCACCGGTGGAAGAGGACCTCGTCGGCGTCGGCCCTCCCCACCAGGGGCAGGGCTGCCAGCCGGGTCATGCCGCGCCGGACCTCCGCCTCGTCGCCGTCGTCGGCCATGCGGTCCCCGGCGACCGACGCGGCGCTGAGCAGGATCTCCTCGAACGTCACGTGCTGTCCGGGGACGGCGGCGGACAGCGCTGCCCAGAAGGCGACCTGGGCGACCGCCGAGTCGGCGATCGGGGTGAGGGCCGTGTGTTCGACGGTCCGGGCGAACGACGGGTCATTGGCCCACTCCCGTACGACCGCGTACGCGTCGCGGTCCGACGACGCCGTGTTCGGACGGCTCAGGAACTCCAGGAAGAGATGGAGCAGTGCAACGTCGGGGCCGGCCTGGAAGGACAGCGCGTCGGCGGTCGTCAGGTCCCCCAGTCCGGCGAGGTCGACGATCCAGCGCAAAATGTGCCACCGCTCCCCGGGGTCGCTGCCCAGCAGCGTCTTCAGTGAGGCGGCCGACCCGCCCGTGAACGCGTCGAGAGGCCACTGTGTTCCCAGCACTCTGAGCAGTTGTACGGAGACGTGAGAACGCAGGGTGACCAGTTCGATGAGGTGGCTGAGGTCGAGCACCGCGCAGGCGGCTCGTTCCGGGAGGACCGACGCCCTCAGGGAGCGCCCCACGGAGAGGTAGGGCTGACCGAGTTCGATCTCGGGCCGATACGTGGTCTCCGCCTCGGCGACGAAGAGCTCCACGCTGCCAGTGGGCCAGAACCGCGCGATCTCCGGCTCGCCGAACACCCCTGTGATCGCGGTGAGATACCCGCCCTGGACACGGTGCACCGGCGGCGCCGGGCGGTCCCCGGCCCCGAGGAACTCCCCGAGTGCCCGGGCGAACTGGGCCACCGTGGTCTCGTTGTTGTCGGCGAGGGCGTCGTAGGCCTCCAGCAGTTCCTGCCCCGCCGGGTTGACGGGGCGCCAGCGGCCATAACTCATAGGTCGGATCAGTGGGTTGAGGTGCCACTTCAGGACCTCGGAGGGAGTTTCTGCGGCCTGTGACCAGCCTCGCAGCGGCGGCACGCTCTCCGGCCCCGGTCGCGGTGAATCGCCGTTGGCCAGCAGCAGGGCGACGGCGCGTAGTTGCCCGGCGTCCATCAGCGCCTTGCACGCACTGAGCGCGTCCGGGTCCCCGCCCTGTCCGGTCACCTCCTCCCAGCGTCGGCTCAGTGCCGCCCGCTTCTGGTCCACGGCCTGTTCGAGTGCCGCCGCGTCCGCATACAGCCGTTCCTCCACCTGCGGCCACGACCGTGCGCACAGTGCGGCGAGCGCGTCCAGGTCCGGCAGGACATCCACGTCGGCCGCGCCGGCCCGGTCGATGAGCTGCTGCACCCACCCAAGCAGCAGTTGCAGGCACTCGGCCCGGCGCCGGCCAAGACGGGTGCGCAACTCCTCGACCTGCCCGGGCTCCAGGGCCTGACACTCGGCAAGCATCTCCTCGGCGACCTGGAACTCGCCGTCTGAGATCAGCCTCACGCAGGCCCGGTACTCGTCGTGGTCTCCGGCGATCCCCTCCAGGCCGGTGAGGGCCAGCTCTTCCAGGGACGCAGGCCGACCGTCGGAGAGCGCCACCAGCAACCCGGGGAAACGGAACCGGCCCGGCCAATCGGCGAGCAGGGCACGCAGAGACTCGTCCGTGTCTGTCATCGCTCTTCCGTCCTCCTGCTGCGCTGGGACCTATGCCATTGCGCGAGCGGATCGAGCCGGTCCAGCAGGGCCAGCAGGGGGGAAGCGTAGGGACGGCCGAGACCGCCCGCGTCGCTGAACAGCGCGTCCCACCTGGCCGCGATCAGCTCGGCCAGCTCCGCGTAGCACGCGAGCTCGGCCGGTCCTGCGCCGGCACCCCGCCCGTTCGGCATGGGGGTCAAGGACCGGGCGCGCCGCACGATGTCCTCGATGCACTGCAGAAACGTGCGCTGATTCCCCCACTTGATCTCGGGGCGCCCGCCGTCGGCCACGATCTGGTCCAGATGGCGGCGGACGTGGACGGGAAGGCCGGCCTGGATCCGCACGCACTCCTCGGTACCGGCTTCGGCCGCCGCACGGATCGACGACAGCGTCCCGTCCTTGGCGAACAGTTCCCTGTGCAGGAACTTGCCGGAGTCAAAGGTGAAGCGGTGCAGCCGTTCCATCCGGTCGATCCGGTCGACGAGTTCCGCCCACTGCTCGGCCGTCTCGCCGAGCTCCGTCATCCGGGACAGCTCGGACATGAGCATGGCCAGTGGGAGCGGACCGTTGCCGTCCGCGCGGTGGCGTTGGGCTGCCCCGGCCAGCTCCCGCCAGGAGGGTGGCAGGGTCTCGCCGAGCAGCTCCAGCACGGCCAGCCCCTCGTCGGGCAGGCCCTGCAGCAGCGTCTCGGCGAGCCCGGCCGCCGCCCCAACCGCCTGGGCGGCCGGTTCGCAGTAGGTGAGTTCCAGCGCCGCGTCCAGCAAAGCTGTGCCAAGAGGGCCGGTCTCGATCGCGGCGGCCGCGGTACAGGCCGCCGGCGGCACCGTCTTCTCGCCGTCCCGCAGGAGCCGGCCCAGCAGGGAGGCCTCGACGAAGGCGCGCCGGTCCCAGGCGTCGGCGATCAGCCAGTCCGCCCAGCGGGACCAGTGCTCGCCCCGGGTTTCGCGCTCCTGGATCAGCGCCGCGGCCACCACCGGCCGCAAGTCCTTGGGCGCGACCTGCTTGTGATGCCAGATGTCTAGTACGCCCCACAGGTCGTCAACCTGGCACAGGCGTTCGGCGACGGTCGCAGCGTATTGGGCGCTGCCCCGTTCGGCGCCCACCTCGACCAGCAGGGACAGCGCGACGGCGCTGGCCCCCCTGAGACGGCCGTCCGGCTCGGCCGCAGTCCTCGGCTCAGGGCCGCCCTCCAAGGAGGCACCGAGCTCCGCGACAATCCGAGTGACCTCGTCCGCGCCCCGGATGTGGACACTCACATGGCTGGTGCGCTCGGAGGGGAGCAGGACGCGCCACCGTTCGCGCAGCAGCGGCAGGCTGCCGAGGACGGCCTCGTCGTCCCAGACCACGGCCCGCGCCCCGGCCCGCTCGTTTTGGACCTTCAGACCCCGGCGCACCAGTTCCTTGAACGCCTGCTGCGTTGAGGGTTGCTCCTGGCGACGTGCGATGGGCCGGATCAGCTGCACTATCACGCCCTGGTCGATCCGCTCGCCGAGAGCGGCCACGAACCGCTCGTCGGAGGCCCGGGCGTCGAAGCTGTCGTCGGCCAGCAGCAGCCGCCGGGTCGCGGTATGCAGGGCCTGCTGGATGAGATCCCGCGGCGCCCCGTCCTCCAGGATTTCAACCACCGGGTCACCCTTGGTGGCCCTGTGCAGGACGTCCGTCAGCACGGCGTGGTGCTCCGCCCAGCTCTCGCTCCACAGGGCACGGGCGGTGGCGTCCTGACGCAGGAGGGCCATCTGTCCCTCCTCCTCGCCGGGGGGAGGGACGGCGGCGGGTTCGGCACGGCGCTGATCCGGTACGGGCTCGAAGTGGTCGTCCTGGACCAGAATGCGCTGGCCGAGCTGCCAGAACGGGAAGGACTTGCGGGCCCAGATCAACAAGTCGGTGACGCACTGCGGAACCCCGGGCGGACCCTCCTGGGCAGCGCCCTCAATGAGGATGCCCACCTCGCCCCGGTTGTCGCGGGCGGTGTTCACGTCGAGCGGGCTGTGGGTGCCGACGAACGCCCGCTGGTTGTCCTGGACCACCACACAGGCAGAGGTCCGGGCGCTACGGTCGGCGAAGAGGACCCGGGAGCGGTAGCGGACCTCGAGGTCGTAGAGGGCCGTCTTGACCCGGTCGGGCAGGGTGTCGCTGTCCCTGCAGCCCCAGAGGAAGACCAGGTGCACTCCGCGTTCCAACGCCTTACGCAGGAGCGGCAGGACTCTGCTGAGCGCCGCGTAGCCGATGTTCGGAGCGGAGAAGACCAGTTGGTTCCTGGCGGACCGGATCAGGTCCTCGACCGTCCACTGGTGGCCGGCGGCGCGGGCCACGACGGTGACGGCGGCCTTGGCCCGGCTGATCTCGTCGATCCTCCCGGAGAGCCGTCGGGAGAGGCCGGCGAGGACCTTCTGCCGTGCCTCGACCTGGTTGGCCTCGACCTCGGACAGCGTGGCGACCGCGTCGCTCATGCGACGCAGCAGGCTCTCGGCGCTCTCGGTGGGAGCGAGTTGCGGCGTGGCCCGCCCGCGCAGCGATAGGACGAACTTGTGGTCGGGCTGCTGCTCCGCGAGGTCGGCCAGGTGCTGGCGCATCCGCTCCCGAGCCCGGGAGTTCCACCCCGGTTCGTCCAGGAGGCGGGCCGAGATCCGCCCGGTGTCGTGGTCGAGGAACACCTGCGCGTGGGCGCTCAGCCAGCGCATTTCGCTGGCCGGACGCAGCACGGGGCTGCGGAAGCCCACGTCGAGAACGTTCTGCCGGAATCCCCTGCTGTGGCGGTCGTTGCGGATGGCGGTCTGCACGGCGCGCAGCAGCTCGGCGGCTGGCAGGTCGGTCTCGCTGAGGACGTGGTGCATGGGTACGTGGAGGCTGGCCTCGGACGGCCTGCGGGAGCCGGCGTCGGCGGGGAAAACCCGTCCGGTGACCGGTTCGAAAAGGAATTGCCGGTGCTCCTGCCTCACCGCGCTGTCGCGCAGGGATCCGTCCGAGGTGATCACCTCACGGGCTCCGTCGGTCAGTTCGAGGGCTCCGTCGGTGAAGTCGACCATGACGTGGCCCTTGCGCCACAGGCTGTGCACGACGTCCAGGACGATCCGGCGCGGCAGTGCGAACAGCTCCGCCTGGTCCTCGACCGTGGTGCGGCCGGCCGCGATGGCCTTCGCGACCAGATCCTCCAGGGTGGTGAGCCCTTCCTCGGGGCCGAGCAGCAACGAGAGGGTCACCAATCTGCAGGGGATGGCGAGTTCGACGTCCTGGGCCACGGCTCACACCCACTCGTCGGCGCGGACGACGTGGCCGAACCGCTTCACGGTGTCCGTCACCAGACGCCAGTCGGAGCCGCCGTGTTCGGCGAAGTGGCTCAGGCTGCCGACCATAACGAGGAGCTGGCGGGCCCGGGACATCAGAACGTTGATCATTTCGGCCTGACCGACGTGTCCGACGCTCTGCAGCGTGTTGCCCCGCACAGTGGACCGAACGAGTGAGACGACGACGCGGTGTGCCTCCCGGCCCTGGAAGGAGTGCACCGTGTGCACCCGGCCGCGCAGCGATCCGCGCTGTTTGAGCAGGGCGACCTGGGCGGCGTACGGCGTGAGGATCGCGAGACTGCCGGCGGCGTCCGGCTCGGTGGGGTCCGCCGGTTCCGGTTTCATATCGGTGATGAGCCTGTCGATCAGGTCGACCTCGCCGGTGTTGACCCAGTACCCCTCGTCGGCGCAGCCAGGCAGCCCGGTGGTGTCCATCCAGACCAGAGGGGAGTCCTGCAGGAACGCGGGACTGCGCACGCCGTGCGGCTCGTTGGCGGTGTCGTGAGTGGTGAGGAAGCTCACCGGCAGCCCCAGCTCGTGGTCCTGCTCCGCGGGCTCCTTGGGGTAGAAGGCGCGGCTCGCGGGTTCGGCGATGAGATGGTGCATACGGAACTGCTTCTCCAGGCTGCCGAGGGGCGGGACCTGCCTGCTCTGCGCGGGCCGTTCCCGCTGTGTGCGGAAGAGCTCGCCGAAGAGGCCGAGCGCCTTCAGATAGCTGTGGCGGGCGTCGTAGTGTCGCTTCACGTCGGGGTCACCATGCCCGGCGAGGCTCGACAGGAACGACCGCAGGTCGCTCTCCCGGTGCGGGCCGAGCTGCCGGTGGTCGCCGATGAGCGTCCAGCGCACACCGAGCACCAGCGGCGTGACGACTTCCGTCGGCCATGCCTTGGCCGCCTCCTCCAGGAGGACCCAGTCGAACAGGTCCGAGGGGTCGCGCACCGTGTCGGTGACGGTAGCGGCCATGGAGCAAGTGGCGAGGACGATGTTGGCGCCAGCCTTGATCCGGTCGGAGATTTCCACCTGGTTCGCCTCGACCTGCTCGAGCCACTGCTGTGCGAGAGCGGCCTCGCTCGGCGCCACGGCGGCCCGGCCCGGCGTGCCCGGCTGTCGGCCCAGCTTCTGTGTGATGTCGCGCACGACCGCACGGGTCAGCTCGGGCAGGGTGTGCTTGTGCAGTCGCGCGTCGACCTTGTCGATGCCTCGTGCTTCGGACATCTCGCGCAACATCAGGATCTGCCCCTTGCCGATGCCCTCGGCAAGTCCTTCCGCCAGCCGGATGCCGAGGTTGTCCAGGGCGAAGTTCGACTGGGCGCTGACCAGGACACGTGCTCCCTTGTCCATCGTCAGGTAGCGGCTGACGGCGTGGGTGGCCACGGTGGTCTTGCCCGTTCCTGGTGGACCCTGGAGGGCATAGAAGGGGTGCATGGAGAGCATGTCCCGAATCACACTGGGAGCATTGCCCTGCAGGCTTCCGTCGTCGGCGTCGTTGTAGCGGCCACGCCCGAGGTCGATGGAGAGAGGTTCCCTCAGAGCTCGGATGAGTCCGGGCAGGTTCCCCAGGGCGTGCCGGGCCCGTGCCTGCCGGCCGAGCTGGATGTCGGATCCGGCGTCTGCCGAGGGGCGCAGCCAGCCGGTTTGAGGGATCGGTCCTCCGCCGATTCTGCGTACCCGGATCGAGTGGGCGTCGAGGCGCTGGAGGAATTTCAGCTGGATCGGATTGCGTCCGAAGAACGGCCGTTCCGCGTAATCGAGCCTGACGAAGTCCTCCTCGTCGGAGCCGAGGTCGGCTATGAAGTCGCCGAAGAGAGGGCGGCGGCGCGGCTCCGTGGCGTAGGCGGTGAGCAGCGCGTTGCGGTGCAGCCTTTCGTCGTCGCGGCGTTGGGCGTATGCCAGGACGGCGGTGTTCGCGGCCGCTTCGGCCGTCGCCGTGCCCGTCGCCTTGTCGACGCGGGTGAACGGGTACTTGCGGGCGTTGAGCTCCACCGTCTGATAGTCGATCAGGAAGTCCAGGGCGGTGAGGAAGGCCTCGTCCTGGTGGTCCTTGCTCCGTGCGCCCACCGACACCGACTCGGTGAGCCCGGTCCACGACGGGCGGCCGGTCCGGTGGTGGGAGATGTCCTGGCCCGCCTTGTACGCGACCAGGTCGATGCGGGACAGCCGGCGCCGGGGATGGGCGTTGACGAGTTCCTGGGCGTAGTCGCGATCGCGGAGGTACTTGATGACCAGCGTGTCGTCGTAGCTGCGCTGGTCGTCCTTGGGGGCCGAGCCGTCGTAGAGGTAGGCGCAGAACCACACCGCGCTCTCGCCGATCAGGACCCACTCCGCCTCGCGCAGCTTCTCCTCACGGCCCGTGGCGTATCCGAAGGCTCCGTTGGGTGATCTGACCAGCTCGGCCTGGCGCAGCTCCTTCTCGAAGAACGCCTTCAGCTCCTCGCGGCCGGCCGCGTCGTCAGGGCTGCGTGAGACCCACTTGCGCTGCTTGTAGATCGTCTCGACGGACTCGTCGGGCATGAAAGCGACGAGGTGAGGAAGCTGGCTCTCGTCCTTGTCCTCCCAGACGCCGCAGACCGCCTCCCAGTCCCGCTCAATCCGACGGGCCGCTTCGTACGACGTGATGCGCGCCTCTGGGCGCCGTTCCAGCATGGTCCTGAGCAGCCGGGTCAGTGCGGCAGGTATTTCGCTCCGGTTGGACAGATGCGTCCGCATCGCCCGGTGCAGCTTGCTCAAGGCCTGGCGTAGCCCGGATTCGTCGGCCTCCACGACGCCCGCGTAGTCGACCGGTACGCAGGAGCTGATCGGACCGCAGAACAGCTCGAAGCCGAGGACGCCGAGCCCGAACACGTCGGAGGTGTCCCAGTCCCGGCGCGACGCCGGTACCGCGTCGAAGAGCGAGGGATGAGTCTCGGGGGCCAGGTAGGAGAGATGCCGGGCCAGTTCGACGTGTTCCGGAGGCGTCAGATAGAGCTGCCGGATGCTCTGCTGGGCTTTGTCCCCCTGGGACTGACTGCCCATGGAACGCAGCAGGTTGCCGATCAGCGTGCTCATCTCGAAGCGTTCCAGCCCCAGGGTCATGTGCTCGGAGGCCTCATCGTGGCCCGTCCTGACCCGGAGGGCGCCGAGGGTGAGGTTGCGGTGCAGGATGCCGGAGCCGTGCAGCTGGCTGAGCGCGTCGACGAGCACGCTGAACTGTTCGAAGGCGGCGATGCGGTGTTCCTGTGCCCAGGCGACGGCCCGGTCGATGTTCAGCGGTCTGCCATTCTCCTGGGTCATGGTGAAGGCGATGGCCTCCGTCGCGTCGAAACTGCCGTCGCTGATCTGCGGGAGGGCGGGGTGGTTGAGTGCCTGGAGCCGCAGGAGACTGCGCACCTCGTGCTCCCAGAGCTCGCCCGCGAACTCATGGATGCCGTCGAAGAGCGACATCTCGAAGGTCTCGTACTCATCGCCCGGGGTCTGCATCCGGACGCGGACCAGCCTGTTCTCGAGCACGACGACTGGCTCTTTGATCCTTTCGTAAGGGCCGTACGAGGCGCCGGGGCGGCAGAAGAGCCGGTCCACCAGGTCGGCGTACCAGTCAGTGTCCTTGCCCGGTCCGGACATCCGGGCCCCCTTCCGTTCGTCCTGCCAGCAGCCAGGACTCCATGCGTACGACGAGGAGTCCCTCGTCGTTTCCGATCGCGATCCGGCCGTCACCGAGGTCGGCGAGGCTGAAGCATTTTGTGTCGAGCGTGAGTGTGTGCAGTGGCGTCCGGTCAACGGGCTCCGGACGGCCGGCGGGCGTCGCGGGGCCGGTCGGGTCCGCGGGGTCCCAGAACCGGACCGTGCAGTCGTTGCCGTCGGCGCACGAGGCGATGAGGTACCGGCCGTCGCTCGCGGTGTAGTCGATGACGTCAGTCACCCAGTCCTCGTGGGCCTTCAGCGGTGTTCCGTACCGGCGGCCCGTCGCAGCCACGGTGAGCTCTATCTGCTCGCTCCTGCCGTACGTTGCGCGCAGCACCGCTCCGTCCGGCCCGCGCACGAGCTTCGTGCCGAGAAGCGGCCCCGTGGGGTGGTGGCCGGGCGGCACCTGGGCGGGTTGCCCGGTGAGGGCGTCAAAGGCCTGGAGGGCGCCATCGCGGTGCTCGGCGATCAGCACGGTGCGGCCGTCGGGGCCCTTGGTGGTGGTGAGCCGCACGATCCTGCCCATGTGCGGATCGGTGGCGGCGTGTGAACCCACGACGGCCGTGCGCGGTCCGGGGTGCGGGTGCCACACACTGACCACGCCGCTGTGGGCGGCGGTGGCGAGCAGCGTGTCGCCGCCCGGCCCGGGGAAGGCGGTGATGGCCAGGCCCTCGGCGGACCGGCTCCGGGAACCGGGGTCATTCGGACGGTCCTCGGCCGGTGCGCCGGCCGCGCCCTTCGCCGGTGCCTCCGTCACTCCTTCCGTGACGCCGGTCATGGCGTCCCAGACGCGGACCGCTCCGTCCCGGGCGACGGCGGCGAGCAGCGGGCGGTGGCCGTCGGCGGCGGTGAGGATGGTCAGGCCGTGCACAGGGCTGTCGGAGTCGAACTCGACGACCGGCTCGCCCGTGGAGGGGTCCCACACCCGCACCCCGCCGTCGTCCCACCCGCCGGCCAGTAGCGCGCCCTGATCGTCCGGCCGTTCGAAAGCGACCACGGTTCGCGCCGTCGCACCGGCACGGCATACAGGCTCGCCCCTGCGGCGGAGGTCTTCGGCGCCCCAGACCCGGATCCCGTCACCCGCCGCGCTGGCAAGGAGCGTGGCGCCCCCGGCGTCACGGAAGGCCGTGAGAGCCCAGACCGGTCCGCTGTCGTGGCTCCGGAACCTGCGGCTCCGCCCCTCGGTCAGCGGCTCGACGAGGCGGATCCCCCCACCGAACTCCCCCACCGCCAGCAGGGGCACCTCGGCCGAGCCCTCTCCGGCTCCCCCGGGTCCCGAAAAGCCGTGCAGGGAGTGCGGCCACATGCCGTTGTCGATGGAGTTGACGAGGCGGGGCCGGTGCGCGGACAGGTCCCAGATCCGGACGCACTTGTCGTGGCCCGAGGTCGCCAGCAGCGTGGTGCCGGGCAGGGCGGTCACCGAGGTCACCGGCCCGGTGGAGAACGCCGCGGCGGTCGTGGCGGCGTAGCCGCGGGCCGGGTCCCAGACGTGGAGGCCGCCGCCGTCGTCGACACCGGCCAGCAGTGTGGTCCCGCCGGGGCCGGTGACGGGCGTCAGCGAGCGGGCCGGTACGCCGCGGCAGGCAAGGGTCAGCCGGGGCGGACGGGGCCGCAACCGGGACCAGCACATCTGCCAGCCCGCGCGTGGCGTGCCCTCGTGCGGCTCTTCCCGTGCGGGGGCGATCCCGGTCGCGCGGGCCGTCCCGAGCTGACGCAGGCCCACCCGGTCGGCCGGTCCGCAACACCGCAGGAGGTGGGCGGTGTCCATGACGCCCAGGACGGCTGGGGGCAGGTCACCCGACTCGCCCACCGCGCGCAGGACGTCGCTGGCGACGGCCTCGACAGACAGCCGGTCGAGCACGGCCGACCGCTCTGCGAGCGTGGCCCATCCCCGAATGCCGGCCGCTGCCGCGTGCCCTGAGAGGTGCCGCTCCAGATACGAGTTGAGCGGTCGTCCGGGGTACTCGTCCGCGAGACGCATGAGCGCGTCCGTGATCCGCAGGGCGCGCCCACGGACGTCCTGGGAGCCGGCCCCGGTGAAGTGCTCGGCGAAGGTCCGGTGCGCCAGGCGGTGGACGCTCTGCCCGTCCTCACCGTCCAGCATGATGTAGGGTGCGGCGGCCTCGAGGATGTCGTCGATGTCGTCGGGACCGACATGGTCGGCGGGCCGATCGCCGAGCGCCGAGGCGGCAGTGGCCCAGATCCGGTCCGCCCGGGGCAGCCCTCTGCCCTGTGCGTGGGCGAGGGCCTCGATCAGCCGTCGGGCGCGGGGGTGACAGGTGCCGAGCCGCCGGAGCGCGGCCGCGAAGAGGCTGCGGTGGTCACCCCGCAGCAGCCCGGCGAGTTCACCCACGCGGTCGGCGGTCAGCAGGCCGGGGTCGGCGAGGATTTCGTGGACGGCGAGGCTGGCGTACAGGAAGTCCCGGTCCGCGGCTTCGTCGCCGATGATCAGCACGACGGCGCGTCGGACGGCGTCCTGGAAGGTGTCCGGCCCGCCGGGGAAGGCAGCCCGTGCCTGCTCCAGGTTCTGTGTGACGAACTCGGACAGAGCCTGCGCGTCGCGGTGTAACCACTGCACGTGGACATGCTCCTCGCCCTCGCCGAGAGCGTCGAGAAGGTCTCGGTCGGCGCTGGGCGGGCGGTCGGGCGCCTCGTAGGAAGAAGGGCGGGATCCGACGACGATCCGTAGGCCCGGCAGCGTGCCGAGTTCGCGCAGCAGGTCGGCGATGGGTGACGGCTCGTGCGCCTCGTCTAAGGCGTCCACGAGAAGCGTGTAGGTACGGTCGGGGTGCGCCGCCGAGCGCAGGGCCTGGACCAGGGCATTGGAGCGTTCGACGGGATACAGGACGTCCGGCCGCACCTCCACGTCCAGGGCTTGGGCGATTCGGGTGGTGACATCGTGCGTGGTCGCCCCGGTCAGATGGAGCGTGACGTCGAAGTTCGCCACCTCGAGGGCGACTTCGTGGTCGCGGCCGGCGAAGCCGGCCCTCGTCAGGAACGGCAGCAGCTCACTGAGGCGGGCGTTGGCGTGCAGCAGGACGTTGCCGAGCAGGGCGGACTTGCCGCACCCGGCCCGGCCGGTGACGACCAACAGGCCCGAGCGGTGTTCCGCGAGCCACCGGGCAATGGCGGCGCGGTCGTCCCCGCGTCCGGCGAAACACCAGGACAACTCCCCGAACTCCGAGCCCAGCCCCTTGCGGGCGAAGTGCGCGCGCTCCGCCTCCGGCAGTGCGTCCATCGCCTCGCGCAGCCGTGCGTGGTTCTCCACCGAGGCGGTGACCGGGAAGGCGGTACGGCGGCGCAGCGGCGGAAGGCCGCCCAGGTTGAGCGCGCAGATGGAGAACGTCTGGGCTTCGTCGAGGTCCTGGGCGAGTCCGCTAACAGGGATCTCGGTGTCGTGGTCGGAGTAGCGGTGGGTGAGGATCCGTTCGAGGACGCGACGGAACGTGCCGAGGTGCCCGACGCCCTCGTCCCGTCCCGAGCCGACGAGCAGCAGACCGTTGGCGCTCCTCGCTGCACTGATCGTGGTAAGTGCCTCACTCACGAACCCCTCGGCGCCACAAGCCTCGACGACGATGATGTCCCACATGCCATAGTGGGACCGCAACCGACGTGCCTCGACCACGCGTTGGGCGAGGTAGGCCGGGCGGATTCGGGTGTCGTCCGCCGCTGTGGGATTCCCCCGCACGTACAGGGCGGACTCCTGGCCGTTCGAGGTGCCGTGTCCGATCCACAGCAGAACGCTGCTGCGGACATCCTGCGGGTCGGCCCATGCACTCAGTCGCTGGTCGACCTGGCTCAGGTCCCGTTCCGTGGGCTTCACCTCCCAGGGAACGAGGGTGCCGCCGAACTGGCCGAGCAGATCACCGATCGCCCGGGCCTCCTCGTCGGCGTCGAAGTTCTCCTGCTGCACGTAGTCGCCGAGCGCCACGGAATACACGTCGAAGCCGTCCCCGTCCGGCTCCGCCTCCGGATTTGTGTCCCCCTGCACAGGTCAGCCGCCGACGTCCGGGTCCTCGGTGCTGGCCAGTACCAGCCGGGTGACCGGTTCGCTGCCACCGGACACCTTGATCCGGTACAGGCCGGGTTCCCGCAGCCGGCACCGGACGCGCAGCGCGCCGGAAGCGTCAAAGCGCGGCGGAAGTCGCGGTGTGTCGACGACGCGGTCGGTGTCGCCGGTGTCCTGGATCCGGCAGGTCATCCGGCGGGGGTCGTGCTCGCCGGTCACCGTGATCTCGAACTCCTCCTGCACTCCCACGAGATCGGGTACCTCGAGCCCGGTCTCGCCGTGCCCGAGGCGTTGTCCCAGATCTTCGAGGCGGCGTAGGCCGGTCAGCAGTCCGCGTGCCCGGTCGATCGCACTGCCGCAGGTGGCCAGCGCGCCGTGCTGCTGGGCGTAGGTGCCACCCTCCTCGGTTCCGTCGACGTGTCCCGCATAGCGGTAGACGGTGCCGTCGCCGCCGCAGTCGTCCTGGAGTGGCCGCCCGATCCCGTCCCTCCGCACCTCGTCGTCCGGGTGCCGCTTGAAGACGTACGGCTGAGGTGTGACGACCCCGTCCTTCAGCCGCATGCTCTGCATGGTGTGCTGGGCGATGCCGACGGCCATCACATGGTCCGGGATGCGTACGGCGCACAGCGCCGCCGAACGGTCGAGTGACGCCTGGGCCAGTTCACGGTCGCCGCCGAGGGCGCCGATGTCCGCGGGGGTCGGCGCGACCATATCGTCGGCGGTCTCGACACAGCGGTAGGCGGGCAGCAGATCGTGCAGCCCGGGAAGGGTGCGGGCCAGGTCCCGCAACTGCCGGTGCGGCATCGGTACGGGCGCGCCGCGCCCGGAGTTGAGGATCGCCGCCGCCTTCACCGCCCCATGGAACGGTGTTCCGAGAGTGAGCGTGGCCCGTACCCGGTCCGTCGCTCCGGGTATTTGGGTGAGCTCCCGGACCAGCAGGCCACCCATGGAGTGCGCGACGAGCACCACCTCCGCCGGCCGCCCGTCCGGGGCGTGGCAGCGGGCCGCCGCGTACGCGGGATGCGCGGTCCAGGCCTGCAGATGCTGATCGATCGCGTCGGCCAGCAGACGGGCGTTGTAGGCGACCGGGAGCCGCCAGTCGTACGCGAACTCGCAGATCGCCGCCGGGTCGGCAACAGCGGGCGTGATCCCCCGCACGAGGTTGGTGTACGGCTCGACGCCCCCGAGGAGGGGCGACCAGGAGGCAAACTTCAGGAGCCGCCGGGCGGTGATCCGACCCGTTCGCCCGGCCCGCTCGTCCTCGGTGACGGCGAGCGCCGCCATCCCGCTCTTGTGGTGCCAGCGGGCGGAGTACGCAAGCGCTGTCCGCATGCCCCACAGAACACGGCCGGATTCCGTGTCGATCAGCTCGCTGCCCATGATCCCGGGGATGATCACTACGGCGTCATGCGTAACGGCATTTCCGACAGCGGGTGGGTGGATGGGATCCAAGCGCTCCATGAGCCGCAAGCCTACGGTGAGACCTGTCTGTCTCGTGGCGTGTCTCTTAAATGTGTAAGCCGTTCTGACGATACGTCTTCCACGGTGCTGCCTTCGCCTGTTGAGAGCACGGCTCCCGTGCCCTCGCGCCACCTTGGCGAGGCGGACCGCATCCGCCTCGCCGACCGGCTGCCGGAGAAGACCACCGTCCGCGCCATCGCGTCAGAGCCGGGCACCGGCAGACCCCTGGGCTGGCTGACCGCCGACCGGCAGACCCGCCGACCAGGTGGCCGCGGACCGGGCGGCTGGGGCGGTCGGCGTCCGGCGGCCGGTGTCCGTTTCGTTCAAGACGGGCGACCGGGGCCTGCCTAGGCTGCCGACATGACTCCTCGACTCGACATGATCGGCCTGGTCGTCTCCGACATGGCCGCCTCGCTCGCCTTCTACCGCCGCCTCGGGCTGGACGTCCCGGCCGACGCCGACGGCCTGCCGCACGTGGAGACCGTGCTGCCCGGGGGGATGCGGATCGGGTGGGACACGGAGGAGACCATCCGGTCCTTCGACCCCGCCTGGACCCGGCCCGCCGACGGGGGCGGAGAACGGATCGGGCTTGCCTTCCTGTGCGACTCCCCCGCCGAGGTGGACGCGCTGTACGCCGAGTTGACCGGCGCCGGCCACCTCGGCCATCTGAAGCCCTGGGACGCCTTCTGGGGCCAGCGCTACGCCGTCGTCCTCGACCCGGACGGCTGCGGGGTCTCCCTCTTCGCCCCGGTGGAGCCCGCTGAGCCCACCGAGCCCGCCGAGCCCGCGGTGTAGGCACTCAGCGTCGTACCGGCCAGCGTGCGCACCTCGCGGGCCAGATGCGCCTGGTCCGCGTACCCGGCCGTGCACGCGACCTCGGCGTACGGCAGCCCCGAGCGGGCCAGGGCGAGCGCGCGGCGCATCCGCAGGATGCGGCCGAGGGTCCGCGGGCCGTACCCGAAGGCGTCGAGCGAGCGCCGGTGCAGCTGCCGCTCCCCGAGGCCGACCGCCGCCGCGATCCCGGCCACCGTCTGCCCGGCCCGGAGCCGGGCCGCCACCTCGGCGGCCAGCGGGTCCGGCGGCCCGGCCTCGGCCGCGCGGGCCCGGGCCAGCGCTTCGAGCCCCGCGCGCGGGTCCCCGTACGCCGCCACCCGCCCGGTGAGGCGGCGTACCTCCCGGGCCGGCCACAGCTCGGCCAGGTCGACCCGCCGGTCCCGCAGCACGTGCGCCGGTACGCCGAGCAGCGCGGGCGCGATGCCGGGCGCCAGCCGGATCCCGGCGAAGGCGCCGCCCCGGACCTCACCGGCGGGATGCGCACCGGTGTCGGGGCCGGCCACCAGCAGCCGCCCGTCGACCCACAGCAGATCCATGCAGCCGTCGGGCAGCACGACCCCGCCGCCGCCCTCGGCCCGCCACAGCACGGCCCCGGGAACGGTCGCCGACGGCCCTTCCTCGTACACCCCTCCAGAGTAGGACGAAGATCGATGGCCTCCCCCGCCGTGACGCCGGTAAAGTCACCGCATCCGTTGTCACCAGGGGGAGTTGAGACGTGACCGAGAGAGTCGGGCAGCAGGATCCGGGGAGGATCCCGCCGATGCCGGCCCAGCCGCCGCAGCCGGGCCACGTGCCACAGCCCGCACCGTCCGGCGGCCATCCGCCGCGCTGGGCCTGGTGGGTGATCGGCATCGTGGTTCCGGTCGTGGGGACCGTGGCCACCGTGTTCGCCACCTCGGGGAGGAACGACGCACAGCCGCCCTCGGCGGGCGGGACGGCGTCGGCCGTCACGGCGTCGAACCCGGTGGTCGCATCTTCCCCGTCGAAATCGGCTACGCCCTCCGTCGCCCCGCTGGTCACCAGGCCCGGCACGGCCTCCCCCTCGCCGACGCCGTCGGCCGCTTCGGACCTGTCGGCCCCCGCCGGGTACCAGCCCCACCAGGGCAGGTGGGGCATCGCGCCCCCACCCTGCGGCGAGACGCTGCTGGTCGACCTCGACGCCGGCGTGTCCACGTCCGTCAAGGTGCGGTCCACCGGGGAGGGAGCGACGGCGGAGCAAAGCGCTCCCACCGAGCTGGAGTACCGGCCGGAGTCCTTCGGGTGCCACGGCTCGGGCGAGGCACCGACGTACGTGAAGCTGCTGTCCACCACCGGCCGACAGGTGGGAGTGCTGCGCGCGGGGCAGCCCCAGACCTTCGAGAACTGCCGGGCCGCCGCGGGCACCGGCTTCGGGCCCGTGCAGCTGGGAGGCGGCGCGGCGGAGGGGCGGGGCCTGGTGAAGGGCGCCGCCATCTGCTCCGTCACCGACCAGGGCGCCGTGGCCATGGCCCTCATCGAGGACGTCAGCAAGGAGTACAGCCCCACGATGAGCGGGAGGCTCGTCGTCTGGTCCAAGGGCTGAGCCCGAGCGCGGCGGTCGGTGCCGGCGTTCAGTGCCGGCGTTCAGTGCTTGCGCAGCCGCGAGGAGTAGTCCTCCGGTGGCAGGAACTTCGACCAGCGCTCCGGGAACTCCGACGGCATGCCCTCGTCCTCGTCGTCCTCCGACTCGCCCTCTGCCATCGCCCGCCAGGCGGCGGCCCGCGCGATGAGCTGCGCGGCCTCCAGCTCGCGGGCCCGTTCGTTCGCCTCGCGGGCCGCGGCCGTGGCCACGGACGGCCAGACCCGGTCGATGGCGGCGTTGACGGCGGCGCCGACGAGAACCGCGAAGGCGGAGATGCCGATCCACAGCAGGACGGCCACCGGCGCGGCCAGCGATCCGTAGATCGTCGGCCCCTCCACGGTGTTGGTGAGGTAGATGCGCAGCAGGAAAGAGCCCAGCACCCACATGGCGAGGGCCACCAGCGCCCCCGGCACGTCCTCGATCCACGGCGAGCGCACCGGTACGGACACGTGGTAGAGCGTCGTCAGGAAGGCGATGGACAGCAGGGTCACGGTGGGCCAGTACAGGACCGCGATCACTTCGGTGCCCCACGGCACCAGCCGTACGACGGCGTCGGGCCCCACCACCATCAGCGGCAGCACGATCGCGCCGATCAGCAGCGCGATGATGTAGAGCAGGAAGGCCAGCAGCCGGGTCTTGACGATGCCGCGGTGGCCGTCGAGCCCGTACATCACGGTGATGGTGTCGATGAAGACGTTCACGGCGCGCGAGCCCGACCAGAGGGCGAAGGCGAAGCCGAGTGAGATCAGGTCCGGGCGGCCGCGCCCGGTGACGTCGTCGAGCAGGGGCCGGGCGATGTCGTTGACGCCGCGGTCGGAGAGGACCGTGCCGACCGCGCGCAGGATGTTCTCCTCGATGCTCTCGACCGTCCGGGTGTCGGTCCAGCCGTCCACGTAGCCGAGGAGGCCGAGGAGGCCGAGGAAGAGCGGGGGCAGCGAGAGCAGGGTGAAGAACGCCGCCTCCGCGGCGAGCCCGAGGATCCGGTACTCGATGCACGAGTTGACGGTGTCCTTCAGCAGCAGCCAGCCCATTTTCCGCTTCGAGACGTTGCGGTAGAGGGCGCGGGCCCGGTGGAGCCGTCCTGGGATCCGCTCGGGTGTTTCTTTTGCTGGCTGCACGTCCTTACGGTATCCGCATGGCAGCCACCACCCACACAGTCAGCAACCAGGCCCCGCCCCTGGTGGGCTACGACGTCTATGGCGGCGATCGGGCCCTCACCGAGGGCGTCGAGCGTCACCTCGCAGCCGCGGAACCCGAACTCCTCGGCGAGGTACGGCGGGAGCTCACCGACCTCGGGCGCGCGGCGGGTTCCGCACAGGCCCAGGAGTGGGGTGTACAGGCGAACGAGTTTCCGCCCAGGCTGCGGACGCACGACCGGTACGGGAACCGCATCGACGAGGTGGAGTTCCACCCGGCCTGGCACCGGCTGCTCGGGCAGGCGGTGAGCGCCGGGCTCACCGACGCCTGGGGCCGGCCGGCCGGGCATCTGCGCCGTGCCGCCGGGTTCTTCCTGTGGTCGCAGGCCGAGTCGGGGCACGGCTGCCCCGTCTCGATGACGCACGCCGCCGTGCCGGCGCTGCGGGCCGATCCCTCGCTCGCCGCCGAGTGGGAGCCGCGCCTGACCTCGCACGTGTACGAGCAGGGCCTGCGGCCGGCCGCGCAGAAGGCCGGCGTGCTGTTCGGCATGGGGATGACGGAGAAGCAGGGCGGCAGCGACGTACGGGCGAACACGACGGCCGCGGTGCCGCTGGACGCGTCCGGCGAGTACCTGCTGACCGGGCACAAGTGGTTCTGCTCGGCGCCCATGTGCGACGGCTTCCTGGTGCTGGCGCAGGCCCCCGGCGGGCTGACCTGCTTCCTGGTGCCGCGGGTGCTGCCGGACGGCACGCGCAACGTCTTCGCGATCCAGCGGCTGAAGGACAAGCTGGGCAACAGGTCGAACGCGTCGAGCGAGGTGGAGTTCGACGGGACCTGGGCGCGCCGGGTCGGCGAGGAGGGCCGGGGGGTGCGGACCATCATCGAGATGGTCGCGGCGACCCGGCTGGACTGTGTGATCGGGTCGGCCTCGCTGATGCGGCAGGCGCTGACGCAGGCCGTCCACCATACGGAGCACCGCTCTGCTTTCGGAGCACCGCTCATCGACCAGCCGCTGATGCGCAACGTGCTCGCGGACCTCGCCCTGGAGTCGGAGGCCGCCACCACCCTGACCCTGCGCCTGGCGGCCGCGTACGACGCCGGCACCGAACAGGAGAAGGCCTTCCTGCGCCTCGCCGTGCCCGCCGCCAAATACTGGGTGACCAAGCGCTGTACGCCGATGGTGGCGGAGGCCCTGGAATGTCTGGGGGGCAACGGCTACGTCGAGGAGTCCGGGCTGCCGAGACTGCTGCGCGAATCCCCGCTGAACTCCATCTGGGAGGGCTCGGGCAACGTACAGGCGCTGGACGCACTGCGCGCCCTCCAGCGCGAGCCGCAGGCACTGGGCGCCTTCCTGGAGGAGGTCGGCCAGGCCCGGGGCGCCGACCACCGGCTGGATTCGGCCATCAAGGACCTGCTGACGGAGCTCGCCGACCTGGAGGGCATCGAGGCGCGTGCCCGCCGCGTGGTGGAGCGCATGGCGCTGGTGCTGCAGGGGTCGCTGCTCGTGCGGTGGGCCCCGCCGGAGGTCGCGGACGCCTTCTGCGCCTCGCGGCTGGGGGGTGACCGGGGCGCGGCCTTCGGCACGCTGCCGCACAGCCTCAATCTGCGTGCGGTGGTGGAACGGGCGCGGATCACGGGCTAGGGAGGCAGCCCCCGTCGGGCTTCCCCTGCGGTCCCCAAACCGCTCCGAGCCGGGATCCGGGCCCGTCGACCGGTACAGGGGTGGCGCCGCGCCGACTCGGCACCACCCCTGTCCGAAGCCCCGAGGAGGAGCTGTCACGCCGCTCGGCGACGTCCGGACAGTTTCGGTCGGGTGACCGGGACTTGGCGAGAGTTGCATACCGTTGCACCCTTTGAGTCGGCAGCCGCCCGTCGGGGCGCCGGGGGAAGCGGTACCCGCGGACCGCCGGGCGGCCTGCGACGTACGTCCTGTTCGCACGGGGAGGTTCCGGTGGCCGACACCACAGGCAGCGCGGTCGATGTGGCACGCATCTCGGCCATGGACGCGCGGGCGGCCGCGCGTCTGCTCAAGGGCGTGCGGGCGGCGGCGCTGGCCGGAGACCGGCCGCCTGCCGCGCCGAGACCGGAGATCGCGGAGTCCTGGCGGCGGATGCTGGCCGGCGGGGTGCACCCGGACCGTGACACGCGCTCGCGGATGCTGTCGGCGGCCGAGACCGAGGAGCGGCGGCACGGGTCGCCGCTGCGGGAGGTTCTGCCAGTGCTGCGGGAAGGGCTGCTGCCCGCGCTCGACGGGGCGCTGCACATCATGGTCGTCGCGGACGCGGACGGGCGGCTGCTGTGGCGGGAGGGCCACTCCTCCATCCTGCGCAAGGCGGACCGGCTCGGTTTCGGCGTGGGGGCCGACTGGGACGAGGCCGTGGTCGGCACGAACGGGGTGGGCACCGCCCTCGTGGCCCGGCGGCCGGTCCAGGTGTTCTCGGCGGAGCACTTCGTCTCCAGCCACCACGACTGGACCTGCGCCGGGGCGCCCGTACGGGACCCGCGGGACGGGCGGCTGCTGGGCGTGGTCGACGTCAGCGGTCCGCTGGCCACCATGCACCCGGCGACGCTGGCATGGGTGAGCTCGGTGGCCCGGCTCGCGGAGCAGGAGCTGCGGATCCGGCACCTGGAGTCGCTGGAGCGGCTGCGGGCGGTGGCGGCCCCGCTGCTGGCGCGGGTGCCGGGGCGGGCGCTGGCCGTGGATCCGAACGGCTGGACGGCGGCGGTGACGGGCCTGGCCCCCACGGAGCGGATCCCGCTGCCGAAGACCTTCGGGCCGGGCCGGGTGTGGGTGCCGCAGGTCGGCGACTGCGTGGTGGAGCCGCTGCCCGGCGGCTGGCTGCTGCGGGTCGCGCAGGACCGTACGGGCACGGCGGCCACCCGCATCGTCCTGGACCTCAGCCGGGCGGGGTCGTGGTCGGCGACCGTGTACGGGTCGTCCGGGAGCTGGTCGCAGGAGCTGAGCCCACGCCACGCGGAGCTGCTGTTCCTGCTGGCGGAGAGCCCGCGGGGACGGTCGGCGGCGGAGCTGTCCGCGGAGCTGTTCGGGGACCCGACGCGCACGGTGACGGTCCGCGCGGAGCTGTCCCGGGTACGCCGTCACCTCGCGGGCGTCCTGACCCACCGGCCGTACCGGTTCGCGGAGGACGTGGAGGTGGAGCTGATCCGCCCCCAGGACCCGGCCGCGCTGCTCCCGCACTCCACGGCCCCGTCCGTGATCCGGGCCCGCCTGGGGTGCGAGGGGTCCGGCATGGTTCCCTGAAGTGCATGAGCACCATCACACTCACCACCTGGTCCCTGGACATGAGCTCTGCGACGGACCTGGTCCCGGCGACTGCGCCGGGACCGGAGGTCACCATCGTGCGGGCGGAGGTCCCCTCCCCCGAGTTCAGCCGCTTCCTGTACGCGTCCGTGGGCGGTGACATCCACTGGACGGACCGGCTGTCCCTGACCCGCGCGCAGTGGTTGGAGCAGCTGGAGCGGCCGGGCGTGGAGACGTGGGTGGCGTACGACCGCGGCACTCCCGCCGGGTACGTGGAGCTCGATCCCCAGGCCGACGGTGTGGTGGAGATCATGTACTTCGGTCTCCTGCCGGACTTCCGGGGCCGCCGCATCGGCGGGCACCTGCTGTCCGTGGGCGTCGCACGGGCCTGGGACCTCGCGTCACGCTGGCCGGACCGGGAGCCGACCCGCCGGGTGTGGGTCCACACCTGCAGCCAGGACGGCCCGACGGCGATGGACAACTACCTGAAGCGCGGCTTCACGGTCTTCAAGACGGAGACGGAGCTGAAGGAGGAAACCGCGACCCCGGGTCCCTGGCCCGGCGCGTAACCCCTCCGGGGAGGCCGGCCGAGCACGGCACGCCCGATGCCCAGCCGCCGGGCGTCCGTCCGGGGCCCGGTTACGCCGACGCGTGGGATCCGCCCCGCCCCACGCCTCGAACGCCGGCGAGGCCGGATCCCTCAGCCCCCGCGGCGGCGCCGCAGAAGGCGGACGCGGAGGCACCGGCCGCCCGGTCGGCAGGCCGCCGGTTCCGGACCGTCCTGCAACGGGGTGACGGGGTGACGGGGTGACCCCCGTCACGCCATCTCACGATTCGGGACGAGTTCGTCCGAATCATGGACAGTAGTGGACTCCTCCAAGAGGCACATGACACGCTTCCGCCATGAATGGAGCTGGAATTGCCTTGGTGAGTCGGCGGCACGTCGACCTCGGCCGCATGTCCAGCGCCATCTGTCCGGCGCGCTGACGGAACCAGCCACGCCGCACGTCGTCGCCGTCCCCGCCGCCGCGGACGCCGCCGATCACCCGCCAGCCCCCTGAGGCCGATGGACCGCCCTGCCCGCCGGCAACCCCGGCAACGGAGCGGGAATCAGCCACACCCGCTCAGCGTCGCCGACCTGACAGGGGTATGCCGCAGCCTCCGCCTCCCCCTGCCCTTGCCTTGAGCCGCCGAAGAAGGACGTACCGCCATGGCCGCCACCCCCGAAACGCCTGCAGCCGCACCCGCAGCCGCCGCGCGCCGCAAGACCGGCCGTCACCGCGGTGAGGGCCAGTGGGCCGTCGGACACCACACGCCCCTCAACGGCAACGAGCAGTTCAAGAAGGACGACGACGGTCTCAACGTGCGGACACGCATTGAGACGATCTACTCCAAGCGGGGCTTCGACTCGATCGACCCCAACGACCTGCGCGGCCGCATGCGCTGGTGGGGCCTGTACACCCAGCGCAAGCCCGGGATCGACGGCGGCAAGACCGCGATCCTGGAGCCGGAGGAGCTGGACGACGAGTACTTCATGCTGCGCGTCCGCATCGACGGCGGCCGGCTGACCACCGATCAGCTCCGCGTCATCGGCGAGATCTCGGAGGAGTTCGCGCGCGGCACCGCCGACCTCACCGACCGCCAGAACGTGCAGTACCACTGGATCCGGATCGAGGACGTCCCGGAGATCTGGCGCCGGCTGGAGGCCGTCGGCCTCTCGACCACCGAGGCCTGCGGCGACACGCCCCGCGTCATCCTCGGTTCGCCCGTCGCCGGCATCGCCCAGGACGAGATCATCGACGGCACCCCCGCCATCGAGGAGATCCACCGCCGCATCGTGGGCAACCCGGCCTTCTCCAACCTGCCCCGCAAGTTCAAGTCCGCGGTCTCCGGCTCGCCGCTGCTCGACGTGGCGCACGAGATCAACGACATCGCCTTCGTCGGCGTGCAGCACCCCGAGCACGGTCCGGGCTTCGACGTCTGGGTCGGCGGCGGTCTCTCCACCAACCCCAAGCTCGGTGTGCGCCTGGGCACCTGGGTCTCGCTCGACGAGGTCCCGGACGTCTACGAGGGCGTCATCTCGATCTTCCGCGACTACGGCTACCGCCGGCTGCGCACCCGCGCCCGCCTGAAGTTCCTCGTCGCCGACTGGGGCCCGGCCAAGTTCCGCCAGGTCCTGGAGGACGAGTACCTGAAGCGGAAGCTGACCGACGGCCCCGCGCCCGAGCAGCCGACCGGCCAGTGGCGCGACCACGTGGGCGTCCACCAGCAGCAGGACGGCAAGTTCTACGTCGGCTTCGCGCCCCGCGTCGGCCGCGTGGACGGCGCCACCCTGACCAAGATCGCGGACATCGCCGAGCAGCACGGCTCCGGTCGCCTGCGCACCACCGCCGAGCAGAAGATGATCGTGCTCGACATCGACGCCGGCCGCGTCGACTCGGTGGTCGAGGCGCTGGAGTCGCTGGACCTGCGGGTCAAGCCGTCCCCGTTCCGCCGCGGCACGATGGCCTGCACCGGCATCGAGTTCTGCAAGCTGGCCATCGTCGAGACCAAGGCGCGCGGCGCCTCGCTGATCGACGAGCTGGAGCGCCGCCTGCCGGACTTCGCCGAGCCGCTCACCATCAACATCAACGGCTGCCCGAACGCCTGCGCCCGTATCCAGGTGGCGGACATCGGTCTCAAGGGCCAGCTGGTCCTGGACGACGACGGCAACCAGGTGGAGGGCTACCAGGTCCACCTCGGCGGCGCCCTCGGCCTCGAGGCCGGCTTCGGCCGCAAGGTCCGCGGCCTCAAGGTCACCTCGGCCGGTCTGCCCGACTACGTCGAGCGGGTCGTCAAGAGCTACGAGGAGCAGCGCGAGGACGGCGAGCGCTTCGCGGCCTGGGTCGCCCGCGCGGACGAGAAGAGCCTCTCGTGAGCGAGCGCGCCGCACCGTTCTACTGCCCGTACTGCGGCGACGAGGACCTGTTTCCGAACGAGACGGGTCACGGCGCCTGGGAATGCAGGGCCTGCAACCGAGCCTTCCAGCTGAAGTACCTCGGGCTGCTGGCCCGGGGCGTTCGGTCCGATTCAGCTCAGGGGGACGGGATATGACCGCCATTCAGGACGCCAGTCTCAAAACTGCGACGCTCAAGAACGCGACCCTCAAGGAACTGGCCGAGCAGGCGGGCCGCGACCTGGAGGAGGCCTCCGCGCTGGACATCCTGCGCTGGGCGGCCGACACCTTCGGCAAGAAGTTCGCCGTGACCTCCTCCATGGAGGACGCGGTCGTCGCCCACCTGGCCTCGCGGGTCCGCCCCGGCGTGGACGTGGTCTTCCTCGACACGGGCTACCACTTCGAGGAGACCATCGGCACGCGTGACGCGGTCGAGGCGGTGATGGACGTCAACGTCATCACCCTCACCCCGCGCCGGACGGTCGCCGAGCAGGACGCGGAGTACGGCCCCAGGCTGCACGACCGCGACCCCGACCTGTGCTGCGCACTGCGCAAGGTCAAGCCGCTCGAAGAGGGCCTGACCGCGTACGACGCGTGGGCGACGGGCCTGCGCCGCGACGAGTCCCCGACCCGGGCGAACACCCCGGTGGTCGGCTGGGACGAGAAGCGCCAGAAGGTCAAGATCTCCCCGATCGCCCGCTGGACCCAGGACGACGTGGACGCGTACGTGGCCGAGCACGGCGTGCTCACCAACCCGCTGCTGATGGACGGTTACACCTCCGTCGGCTGTGCTCCGTGCACCAGGCGGGTGGCGGAGGGGGAGGACGCCCGCGCCGGCCGGTGGGCCGGGCAGGGCAAGACCGAGTGCGGACTGCACGGCTGATGACGAACAGCGAAGAACTTACGGAGACAGAGCAGATGAGCGTGAGCGACCAGGGCGCCACGGTGTGGCTGACCGGGCTGCCGAGCGCGGGCAAGACCACCATCGCCTACGCGCTGGCCGAGCGGCTGCGCGCCGAGGGCCACCGCGTGGAGGTGCTCGACGGGGACGAGATCCGCGAGTTCCTCTCCGCCGGCCTCGGTTTCAGCCGCGAGGACCGGCACACCAACGTGCAGCGGATCGGCTTCGTCGCCGAGCTCCTCGCGAGCAACGGCGTCAAGGCGCTGGTGCCGGTGATCGCACCGTTCGCGGACAGCCGTGAGGCCGTCCGCAAGCGGCACGCCGCCGAGGGCGCCTCGTACCTGGAGGTCCACGTGGCCACCCCGGTCGAGGTCTGCTCGGAGCGTGACGTGAAGGGCCTGTACGCCAAGCAGGCGGCGGGCGAGATCTCCGGGCTGACCGGGGTCGACGACCCGTACGAGGCGCCGGAGTCCCCGGACCTCCGTATCGAGTCGCACACGCAGACCGTGCAGGAGTCGGCTTCGGCCCTGCACGCGCTGCTCACCGAGAGGGGTCTGGCATGACGACGACCGTCGCACACGTCCACGACGCTGCGAACAATTCTTCCGGGTCCGCGCCCTACGCGCTGTCGCACCTGGACGCCCTCGAGTCCGAGGCCGTGCACATCTTCCGCGAGGTGGCGGGCGAGTTCGAGCGGCCGGTGATCCTGTTCTCCGGCGGCAAGGACTCGATCGTCATGCTGCACCTGGCGCTGAAGGCGTTCGCGCCGGCGCCGGTGCCCTTCACGCTGCTGCACGTCGACACCGGGCACAACTTCCCCGAGGTGCTGGAGTACCGCGACCGCACGGTCGCCAAGCACGGCCTGCGCCTGCACGTGGCGTCCGTCCAGGACTACATCGACGCGGGCAAGCTGCGCGAGCGCCCGGACGGCACCCGCAACCCGCTGCAGACCCTCCCGCTGACCGAGGCGATCCAGCAGCTCAAGTTCGACGCCGTCTTCGGCGGCGGGCGCCGCGACGAGGAGAAGGCCCGCGCCAAGGAGCGCGTCTTCTCGCTCCGCGACGAGTTCTCCCAGTGGGATCCGCGGCGTCAGCGTCCCGAGCTGTGGCAGCTCTACAACGGCCGCCACGCCCCCGGTGAGCACGTGCGCGTCTTCCCGCTCTCCAACTGGACCGAGCTGGACGTCTGGCAGTACATCGCCCGCGAGGGCATCGAGCTCCCGGAGATCTACTTCGCCCACGAGCGCGAGGTCTTCCTCCGGGGCGGCATGTGGCTGACGGCCGGCGAGTGGGGCGGTGCCAAGGAGGGCGAGACGCCCGAGACGCGTCTGATCCGCTACCGCACCGTCGGCGACATGTCCTGCACCGGCGCCGTCGACTCCGACGCCGCCACGCTGGACGCCGTGATCGCCGAGATCGCCGTCTCCCGCCTCACCGAGCGGGGCGCCACCCGCGCCGACGACAAGATGTCCGAGGCCGCGATGGAAGACCGCAAGCGCGAAGGGTACTTCTAGCCATGACCAGCACCACCGATCAGGTCGCCAATCTGGCCGACCTCGCAGCGACCACCCTGCTGCGCTTCGCGACCGCCGGCTCCGTCGACGACGGCAAGTCCACCCTGGTGGGCCGCCTGCTGCACGACTCCAAGTCGGTCCTGACCGACCAGATGGAAGCCGTCGAGGCCGTCTCCGCCCAGCGCGGCCAGGACGCCCCCGACCTCGCACTGCTCACCGACGGCCTGCGCGCCGAGCGGGAACAGGGCATCACCATCGACGTCGCCTACCGCTACTTCGCCACCGCACGCCGCCGCTTCATCCTCGCCGACACCCCCGGCCACGTGCAGTACACCCGCAACATGGTCACCGGCGCCTCCACCGCCGACCTCGCCGTCGTCCTCGTCGACGCCCGCAACGGCGTCATCGAACAGACCCGCCGCCACGCCGCCGTCGCCGCCCTCCTGCGCGTCCCCCACGTCGTCCTCGCCGTCAACAAGATGGACCTCGTCGGCTACCAGGAGTCCGTCTTCGCCGCCATCGCCGAGGAGTTCACCGCCTACGCCTCGGACCTGGGTGTCCCGGAGATCACCGCGATCCCGATCTCGGCCCTGGCCGGGGACAACGTGGTGGAGCCGTCCGCCAACATGGACTGGTACGGCGGCCCGACGGTGCTGGAACACCTGGAGACCGTCCCGGTCAGCCACGACCTCACCGCCTGCCCGGCGCGTTTCCCGGTGCAGTACGTGATCCGCCCGCAGACCGCCGAGCACCCGGACTACCGGGGCTACGCGGGCCAGATCGCCTCCGGCGTGCTGCGCGTCGGCGAGGCCGTGACCGTCCTGCCGTCCGGCCGCACCTCGGTCATCGAGGGCATCGACGCGCTCGGCGAGAGCGTCGACATCGCGTGGGCCCCGCAGTCCGTGACCGTGCGGCTCAGGGACGACATCGACATCTCGCGCGGCGACCTGATCGCACCGTCCGCGAACGCCCCGGCCACCACGCAGGACGTCGAGGCGACGGTCTGCCACGTGGCCGACCAGCCCCTCTCCGTCGGCGCCCGAGTACTGCTCAAGCACACGACACGTACGGTCAAGGCGATCGTCAAGGAGATCCCCTCGCGGCTGACCCTGGACGATCTGTCGCAGCACCCGAACCCCGGGCAGCTGGTAGCCAACGACATCGGGCGCGTCGTCGTCCGTACCGCCGAGCCGCTCGCGCTCGACGCGTACGCCGACTCGCGCCGCACCGGGTCCTTCCTGCTGATCGACCCGGCCGACGGCACGACCCTGGCGGCGGGCATGGCCGGCGAGTCCTTCGCCTCCAAGGCCGAGACCACCGTCCAGGCGGACGAAGAAGGGTGGGACTTCTAGATCATGCTTGCCGATCTCTACTCCACCTTCGCGAAGGAGGGCGGCCGCGTAGGCAGCGGCGCCCTCGGCAGCGGCCAGGGAGGGGTGGCGCGATGTGTGTGATGACGTACGCGCACCGCCTGCGCGCCCACACCCCCCACCACCCGCTGCACCTGCCCCCGCTCCACAGACGAAGACGTGCGTCATGAGATGACCGCGTCGCGAGAGGAAGTCCTCCCGTGCCTGCCACCGGTATCGCCCGCACCACTCTGCGCCGCGGCGTTGTCGCAGCCGCCCTGCCGCTGTTGATCGGCGCGCTCGCCTCCTGCGGCTACGGCTCCCAGGCCAAGACGGACGAGGGTGACCGGAAAGCCGACGTCGCGGCCGTCGACGGTGAGAAGTTGTCGGCGTCCGAGGTCCGGATCGGCTATTTCCCGAACCTGACGCACGCCACCGCGCTGGTCGGGCTGCAGGAGGGCCTGATCGCCAAGGAGCTGGGCGGCACCCAGATCAAGCCGCAGGCCTTCAACGCCGGCCCGTCCGAGATCGAAGCCCTCAACGGCGGTTCTCTCGATATCGGTTTCATCGGCCCCTCGCCGTCGATCAACGGCTACGTCAAGTCCAAGGGCTCCAACCTGCGGATCATCTCCGGTTCCGCCTCCGGCGGCGTCAAGCTCGTGGTGAACCCGGACAAGATCAAGACCCTGGACGACCTCAAGGGCAAGAAGATCGCCACCCCGCAGAAGGGGAACACGCAGGACGTCGCGTTCCTCAACTGGATCTCGGAGAAGGGCTGGAAGGTCGATGCGGAGTCCGGCAAGGGCGACGTCTCCGTCGTCCGCACCGACAACAAGGTGACCCCCGACGCCTTCAAGCAGGGCTCGATCGACGGCGCCTGGGTGCCGGAGCCCACGGCCTCCAAGCTCGTCTCCGACGGCGGCTTTGTCCTCCTCGACGAGACCGCCCTGTGGCCCGACAAGAAGTTCGTGATCACGAACGTCATCGTGTCGCAGAAGTTCCTCAAGGAGCACCCGGACGT
>NZ_JBSGZI010000017.1:0-100594 GCF_053610945.1 Streptomyces sp. NPDC054849 | reverse complement strand
GTACACGGGCGCCCCTCCGCCTTGCCGGGCACGGCACCGGACGCCGCGGGCTCGGCCGACAAGATCCGGAAGAGACGGCCTACGGCAGCGGCGGCAGCGTGTACTTCGGGATCGAGGGGTCCTTCGGGTCGAAGGGCGTCGGCTTCCAGTCCATCGTCGGGATGTGGGTGGGCGCCGGAGGCGGGTTGGGGCCCCGATGGGGGTTCTGCGGGACCTGCGACGGGCGGGCGGTGCTCCGCTGCGGCGCCGGCGCCGACCCGCGGCTGGGCGAGGGCTTCGGCTCCGCCGGTGGAGGCGAGACCGAGGCGGAGGGCCCGGAGGCCGCCGACTGCGAGGGCGTGGGGGAGGGCGGGGCCGTGGCCGCCTCGGCGCTCGCCGTCGGCGTCATGCCCGGCTTTTCCGCCGGCGGGGCGGCGCCGCCCGCACCGCCGGAACAGCCGCTCAGCAGCAGGCCGCCGACCAGCATCACGGTCACGGCACCCGGCACTCTGCCGCTGGAGCTCACGCCCACCACCCCACGCTTCCTGCGTTGTCCACCCGTTCGACGCGGGCGATCGTAGCCCAGCCCCGCGCGCTGACGAAGGTGGCGCCGGCCAGGCGCCAGGCCACCGCCGGGACGCCGTCGACGACAGGACGAGGCGCCCATCGAGCCGACCGCGCGCCGGGCGGGGTCCTGGTGGAGGCGAGACACTGCTCCGGTCGCCCAAGCAGGACCCCTCTTGCCCCAGAGGACGGGCCGTCGCCCCGGAGCGCGGCTCACCGGCGGCGGCCGCGAACGAGGCGCCGCCGTAGTCGAGATGCATCCGTACTGGCGCAAAAGGCATCCAACCGGGTGATTACGGTTGGCATCGTGTGGAAAGGGACCGTTCGGCGCCGGGAGTGACATCGACGGCGGCTCCAGCGCTGAAGGGCATGAGCCGCCCTTTCGACCACGACCCTGCCCCGACATCCGACTCGTCTCCCGATCCCCAGAGGCCACCCCGCATGCACCCACCACTCGGTATCCCGGAACAGGACACGATGGAGCTCTTCCTCGGTGACGTGGGTGCACCTTCTACGGCGCAGGGGCCGCCGGCCCCGGCCGCCGCCGCGTCCCCGGTATTCGTGGACACGTCGGGGCGCAGACAGCGCCGGGTGCGCCGCTGGGGCTACATGCTGGTGGTACCGGCCGTCGCCTACGTCGTCCTGCTCATCAGCACCGTGCTGGGCGGCCCCACCATCCAGTCGCCGTTCCTCCCCTCCGCCCAGGCCCCGCACCCTCCCGAGCCCCAGAGCACGGCCGGCACCCGCACCGGCGGACCGTCCACCCCTGGCGCGGCGAGGAGCGGCAGCCCGCGCCCGACCCCGGCAGCCTCGCGCGGTGGTGCGCCCTCCCCGGCCGCCGCGACCGTGACCGGCGGTGCGACGCCCGGCGGTCCGACGACCACGACCGAACCGGCGCACCCGGCTCCCTCGCCTCCCGGTGGGGGGCGAGGCCGGGCCACCGAGCCGCCGGGCCAGGGCGGCGGCAAGCCCACTGTCCGGCCCTGAGCCCGGCCGGCCCTGAGCCCGGCCGGCCGGGCGCGGACACGCCGCCGGATCCGTATCGCCCCGTACCGCCCCGCATCACACTGCACCGCCCCATGCAGCAGGCAGGAAGACTCACCCCTTGTCGAAAAACCGTCGCCGTCGTTCCCCCGGCAGGCACAGCTCCGTACGCAACGTCCCCCTGCGCACCCACTGGCTGCTGCTGAGCACCCTCGTGCTCACCCTGTCGGCGGCGCTGCTCCTTCAGGGCTACACCCAGCACCTGTTCGACTCCACCCCCGACGCGGCTCCCCGCGAGCGGGGCCCCGGGACGTCCGTACCGGCGGCGATCAGCTCCGGCGGGCCGGTGATCGAGGGGGCGGCCGCCCGCACCGCCGCCCCGAAGGCGCGCACGATCGCCCTGACCTTCGACGACGGACCCGACCCCGTCTGGACCCCGAAGATCCTCGACGTGCTGCGCCGCAACGACGTGCGCGCGACCTTCTTCACCGTCGGCACCCGGGTCGCCGAGAACCCCGACCTCGCCCGGCGGATCGTCGACGAGGGCCACCAGATCGGCCTGCACAGCTTCACCCACACGGATCTCGGCGCCGCGTCCGCCTGGCGGCGTTCGCTGGAACTGCGCGAGACCCAGCTCGTCGTCGCCGGCGCCACCGGCGTCACCACGCCGCTGCTCCGCCCGCCGTACTCCTCCACCAACAAGGCCCTCGGCGACGCCGACTGGAGCGCCGTCGTCCAGGCGGGGAAGGAGGGGTACCTGACCGTCCTGACGACTCTGGACAGCCAGGACTGGCGACGCCCGGGCGTCGAAACGATCGTCGCCGGCGCCACCCCGAAGGACACCGCCGGGCAGATCCTGCTGCTGCACGACGCGGGCGGGGACCGCACGCAGACGGTCGCGGCGCTCGAACAGCTCGTGCCCAGGCTGAAGGCGTCCGGATGGACGTTCGCCACCGTGGGCGATGCGGTCGGCCTCCCCGAGGCCGTGCAGCCGGCCGAGACCGCGGACCGATGGCAGGGCCTCGCCCTCATCACCGCGATCCGCACCAGCGACTGGATCCTCGAAGGCCTCTCGTGGCTGCTGTGGGCGGCGGGCGCGATCAGTCTGCTGCGTGCGATCGCCGTCTTCGTCGCGGCCAGGCGGCACGTGCGGATGCGGCGCAAGCCTTGGGGCGCCCCGGTCACCGAACCCGTGAGCGTCATCGTCCCCGCCTACAACGAGAGCGCCGGCATCGAGGCGGCGGTCCGCTCTCTGCTGGCCTCCGACCACCAGGTCGAGGTCATCGTCGTCGACGACGGATCCACGGACGGCACGGCCGAGATCGTCGAGGCGCTCGGGCTGCCCGGCGTGCGGGTCATCCGGCAGCAGAACGCCGGCAAGCCGGCCGCGCTCAACACGGGTATCGCCGCGGCCTCCTGCGATCTGCTCGTCATGGTCGACGGTGACACCGTCTTCGAGCCGGACGCTGTACGCATGATCGTCCAGCCTTTCGCCCACCGCCGCGTGGGTGCGGTCTCGGGCAATGCCAAGGTGGTCAACCGGGGCGGGCTGCTCGGACGCTGGCAGCACATCGAGTACGTCGTCGGCTTCAACCTCGACCGCCGCCTGTTCGACCTCGCCGAGTGCATGCCCACGGTCCCCGGTGCCGTCGGCGCGTTCCGCCGCGAGGCACTGTTGCGGGTCGGCGGGGTCAGCGACACCACGCTGGCCGAGGACACCGATCTCACCATGGCCCTGTGCCGGGACGGCTGGCGCGTCGTCTACGAAGAACGGGCCAAGGCCTGGACGGAAGCCCCCGCCTCGCTCGGCGCCCTGTGGAAGCAGCGCTATCGGTGGTGCTACGGCACCCTCCAGGCCATGTGGAAGCACCGGGGCGCCCTCACCCAGCGGGGGCAGGCCGGCAAGCTCGGCAGGCGTGGTCTGATCTATCTGCTGATGTTCCAGGTTCTGCTGCCCCTCCTCGCGCCCGTCGTGGACGTCTTCGCCGTCTACGGCCTGGTCTTCCTCGACCCGGTGCGCATCCTCGGCCTGTGGACGGCGTTCCTGCTCCTCCAGGTCCTGATGGGTCTGTACGCGTTCCGCCTGGACGGGGAGCGGCCTGGACCGCTGTGGAGCCTGCCCCTGCAGCAGTTCGTCTACCGCCAGCTCATGTATCTGGTCGTGATCCAGTCGGTTTTCACCGCCATCGCCGGCTCCCGCCTGCGCTGGCAGCGGATGGAGCGCTACGGCAGCCTCCAGGTGCCCGTCACCCCGGCCGCGCCGCTGCCGCGGCCCCCGTCCGAGCAGCTGTACGATCACGCGTTCGCGTCCGAGGCACAGCCGGCCCCCGAGCCGTGGGCGGGTCCCGCGGGCGATCCGCACGGCGGTTACGACGCGGACCCCGTCTGGGCGTCCCACCCCTCTCCGCCGTTCCCGCACAGCCCGCAGAACCACGTCTGGCCCTCGCAGGAGCACCGCGACCTGTAGGCGCCGGCTCCGAAGCCCTCACGGCGCGCCCTCCCCGGCCCGGGCGAGGGCCAGCACCCCCGCGCAGACCAGGGCGATGCCCAGCAGCTGGGGGAGCAGCCACCAGTCGGACCGCAGGTGTTCCTCGTACAGGACCACGCCCAGGGCGACGCTGACACTCGCGTCGCCGAGCGTCAGCGCGGGCTGCGAGGCGACCAGCGGGCCGCCCTGCATGGCGTGCTCCAGCAGCAGCAGGGCGCAGATGCCGCTCGCGCCGAAGGCGTACGTCTCCCAGGTGCTCAGGAACGCGCCGAGGCCGCCGTCGTCGAGGACGTGCACCGCGGATTTCATCAGGGCGGCCGTGAGCGCGTAGCAGACGGCGGTGGCCGCGCCGAGGCAGCCGGCCCGCGCGCGGCCGGGCGGGCGGCGCAGGCCGGCCGCGGCCAGGGCGGCGACGACGACCGCGCACGCCACCAGGGCCACCACCCACCGCTCGGGCGGCACATCGGTACGGTTGCCCGCGGGCGAGGCGGCCACCAGCGCGACCCCGAGCCCCGCCACCACCCCCGCCACGGCCAGCCACAAGGCCCCCGGCAGCCGCTGCCGCGCCACCAGCGAGGCGATCAGCAGCGCGAGCGGCAGCTCCAGAACGAACAGCGGCTGTACGAGGGCCAGCGCGCCCGTGGCCAGCGCCGCTGCCTGCCCGACCCCGGCGGCGATCACGGCCAGGATCCCGCCGAGCCACACCGGCCGCCGCAGCAGGTCGACCACCAGGCCGAAGCGGAAGCCGTCGCTCTGCGGGACGGTGAGCGCGGCCCGCCGCTGAAGCACGGTGGCGAGCGCGTTGCTCAGCGCCGCGAACAGCGCGAAGAGGACCGGCAGGACGACGCCCATGCCCCGATCCTCACCGCGCCCCCCGTCCGACCGCGCCACGACACCGGGCCGCGGCCGCCGCACCGTCCGCATTCGCCCGTCCGGACCTGCCGTGCGGGGTCCGGCGCGCTCCGCCCCGTCGCAGGGCCGGCGCCGGGGTCAGGCGCGCTCCGCCGCCCGGCGCAGGGCCAGCGCCGCGAGGGCCTCCGGGGCGCCGGACTGGCCGCGGATGCCCGGGAAGGCGTTCACGTCCACGATCAGCGGCGTCCCGCCCCCGGTGTCGATGATGTCCACGCCGTACACGTCCAGCGCGAACACCCTGCCCACCTCGCGCAGCAGGCCCGCCCATCCGGAGGGCAGTGCGTCCACGGACAGCGGCAGGGTGGCGCCACGCCCTCCGGGCGAGAGTTCGGAGCGGCGCCGGGCCGCGAAGATCTGCTCCCCGATGGCCCACAGCTTGTGGTCCCAGCCGCTGTTGGCCGCGTACTCCTGCACCACGACCGGCTCCCGAGGCCACGCCTGGGCCAACTCCCGCAGCCCGGCGGCATCGTCGGCGCGTGCGACGAGGTCGCCCCGGCGGCTGCTGCGGCTCTTGACCACCACGGGGGTGCGGAGCGGAGCTCCGGAGGCCCACTCCGAGAGGGTGCCGACGGTACGGGTCGCGGCGAACGGCAGCCCGGCCCGCAGGGCCAGCTCCGCCATCTCCGTCCGGTCCTGGCACAGCGCGGTGGCCGCGGCGGAGTTCACCACGGCCGCCCCCCGCCGTTCCAGGGACCGGGCGAGCTCCAGGGCGTGCGGCGTCCGCGACTTCAGCAGGTACACCTCGGCCGGCGGCAGGGTCATGTCCCCGGGCGTGAGCGGATCAAGCGCTTCGACGGAGTGCTCCGGGGCGAGCAGCGCGGTGGCGGCCGCGAGCAGCGGATGCCCGGGCTCCGGGGTGATCAGGCCGATCCTCATGTGCCGTCCCCCGCCCGGGCGGAGGCCTGTGCCGGTATGACGGGTACCGGCGGCACCGGTACCGCCGGCACGGGTGCCGGGGTGGCCTGCGCCGACGAGAGCTGCGCCGGGATCGAGAGCGGCAGCGCGCAGAGCCGGGGCTCGGTGGTCACCGGCGGCGGCACCGAGCCGCCCGCCCGCGCCAGTTCCAGGACGGCGCGGGCCACCAGCGCCGCCGCGTCCGGCACCTGACGGAAGCTCGGGAAGTCGTTCACGTCGACGACCACGGGACCGTCCGGGCCCAGCAGCACGTCGACCCCGTACAGGTCCAGCCCGTAGACCGCCCCCACCTGGGCGGCGATCGCCGCCACCTCGGACGACAGCGGCACGCGCCGCTCCCGCACCGCGGGGTCCGGGTGCAGCGGGGAGCAGCGCTCCGTCGCGAACAGCTCCCCGCCGACGCCGTACACCTTGATGTCCGTGCCCGAGTTGGGCACGTACGGCTGGGCGATGAGCATGCCCTCGCCCGCGAGAGCGGGGAGCATCGACTCAAGCCGCTCCGGCGAGGACACCAGGTGCACGGCCCGTCCCGAGCTGCCGTCGGCGGGCTTGACGACGAGCGGGTACTCGGCCGCCGGTATCTCCCGCAGCAGTTCGGGGCATGCCACCGCGTACGTGGGCGGCAGCGGCAGTCCCCGGCCGCGCCCGATGGCCGCGGCCAGCGCCTTGTCCCGTACGCCCCGGATCGACCGGGCGTCGTTGACCGTGGTCATGCCGGCCGCCGCGGCGGCTTCGAGCAGGGTCAGCCCCGGGCCGCCGGACACCGTCTTGAGTACCCAGGCGTCGTGCGCGCCGGCGTCCACGGCCTCGGTCATGCGCAGCAGCGAGCCGCCCGGCCGCACCACGTCCACCCGGTGCCCCCACGCGGTCAGCTGCCCGATCACCTCGTTCGGCATGCCGTCGTGGCGGTAGTGCTCCTCCACCAGGAAGCAGAGCCTCATCGACCTTCCCCAAATTCCCCGGACGTCCGCCGATCCCGTCCGGCGAGTTGTGACGCCACAGGATGTCATGGACCCCAATATGCTGATCGGTCCGGCTGTGGGCTTCCTTGCTACGCTGCCCGCTTTGGATCATCGGGGGAGGGATCGGGGCATGGGCGACGAGTGGACGGGGCTGCTGCACGGGCTCGTATGGAACAAAGCCGCGCCGGTGGACGTGTTGCTGCGACTGCTCGGCCACGAAGACGAGCGGGTGCGACAAGCGGTTGCGCAGCGCGCGGTTCTGCCTCAGGAGGTGATCGAGGCCGTTCTGGTCCACCCGGACCGCCGCGTCAGGGCGGCCTTCGCCGAGAACGCCGACGCCGACCCCGACCAGCGTGCCCGACTGGCCGACGACCCGGATCCGGCGGTCCACCTCACCCTGGCGATCGGCCCCATGCTCTACCGGCGGCCCGTGGCCCCGCTGCCCGACTGGGCGTATGAACGGCTGTTGAACCACCCCAGAGCCCTGGTGCGCCAGGAACTGGTCTCGTGGGGCGCCCCGCCCCCGCACATCCTGGCGGGCCTCGCGGACCACGAGGAACCGCTGTTCCGGCAGGCGGCCTGCCGTGTCTGGGACCGGCTCGCAGACAAGGCCCGGGAGCGGCTCCTCCACGACGAGGACGCGGACGTCCGGCAGGCCGCCGCCCTGCAGGTCTGCCATGAGGACGAGGAGCGGACCACCTGGCTGGTCGGTCGACTGGGGGACGGGTGGCGGGCGACCGAAGTCCTGGCGAGGGGCCGGCTCACCCGGGAGCTCGCCGAGCGCGTGGTCGCGGAGGGCGAACGGCTCGCGGCGATCGCCGGCAACCCCTCGCTCCCGCCCGACCTGGTGGCGCGGCTGGCCGTCGACCCCGACCCGCTGGTCCGCCTCCAGGTCTCCGCCCGTGCCGAACTGAGCGAGTCCGAGCGCGCCGCCATCGACTACACGGTCGGTTCCGAGGACCGGCTGTCCACCCTCGACTGGGTGTGGGAACGCCGCGAGGACGGCGCGTTCCTGCGGGGGTGCGCCACGTCCGCGCACACCTGGCTGCGGCGCAGCGCCGCCGTCTGCCCCGGCCTGCCGGCCGACGCCGTCGAACTGCTCGCTCGGGACGAGGATTTCGCCGTACGGCTGCTGCTCGCCGAGTTCCATCCGAAACCGCCGCCCGAGCTGCTCCTCGACCTCTACCTGAACGGCACCCACCGCGCCGTGGGCATGCTGGTCGTCCGGCCGGGCTTCCCGGCCGCGGGGCTCGCCGCGCGCCTCGGCGACTCCCCGGACCCGCGGGGCCGGCGCCTGGCCCTGCGCGACCCGGGTCTGGAGCCGGAGCTCCTGGACCGGCTCAGCCGGGACCCGCAGACGCGCGCGGACGCCGGCCGGGACCCGCGGCTCCCCGTGGCCCGGATCCGCGAACTGCTCGCCGATGACGACCGGGGCGCGGCGGCAGCCGCAGCGGCCAACCCGGCGCTCCCGCCCGAGGACATGCGCCGCCTGCTCGACCGGGCCGGGGTGCCGGAAATCCGGGTGAATGATCGGACAAGCGGCTGCTAGGTTGATCACGTGCCGAAGCTGAATCAGATCATCGCAGTGGAAAAGGGCGTCAAGTCCAAGTCCCTCCAGGAGCTCACGCAGGCTCACCACGACGTCCAGAAGCCCGCCCTGCTGGCCGGCATCTCGCGGACCTACCAGCCCAAGGACGAAGAGGGGGAGCAGCTGCCTCCCGAGTCCACCCGGGTGCAGGTCAAGGCCGAGGACGTGCTGCGGGCGACGGCGGGGACCCTGACGCGGCTGTTCGACGTCACGGCGACCAAGGACTGGGCGAACCGCTCCGCGGCCGCCGACGTCGTCGTGGACGGGACGGTCCTGCTGGCGCAGGTGCCCGTGCCCTACCTGCTCTTCCTCGAGAAGCAGCTCACGGACATGAACACCTTCGTGCGGAAGCTGCCGGTGCTGGACGCCTCCGAGTCCTGGAACCTGGACCCGTCCACGGACTCCTGGAAGACGGACCCCGTGCGCACGATCCGCACCAAGAAGGTCCCGCGCAACCACGTCAAGGCCGAGGCGACCGAGAAGCACCCGGCGCAGGTCGAGGTCTACTACGAGGACGTCCCGGTCGGGTACTGGACGACCGTCAAGTTCTCCGGCGCGCTGCCCGCCCGCCGGGTGAACGAGCTGCTCGACCGCGTGGAGAAGCTCCAGCAGGCCGTCAAGTTCGCCCGCGAGGAGGCCAACAGCGCCGAGGTCACCGACCAGCGGGTCGGCGACGCGGTGTTCGGCTACCTGTTCAGGTAGCCCCGAAATCTCCCTCTGTATGTCTGCAGGGGGTGCGCGAGAGCGCAAGCTGAAACTGATGTTGAAGCTGAACTGGGGTGTCAGTTGGGGGTTCGAATCCCTCCCCCGGCATGTGCGTGCCGGGGTGGCCCAAGCTGGTAGAGGCGGCCCCGTAAATCTCAGATTCTCGCTCCAGTCTCAGTATTCGCCGCCGAACACCGGATCGACCGAGCGTGGACGATCATCGATGGATGGGGGTTCAAGTCCCCCCTGTGCCTCTCCTCGTGGCGCGGTAGTTCAAAGGTAGAACACGTCGATCTCAGAATGATCCGCGACTCTTAAACGTGCCGGTGTGCGCAATTGGGTGGCACGCAGGAGCCCGGGAGCTGGATATGCTCCCGGGCTCCGTCACGTTCCGGATCAGACGGTTACCGACACGAACGTCCTGCCCGCCTCGTTCTCGACCAGGATCGCCTTCACGTCCGCCTGGTCCACGGCCGCCGATCCGTCCAGCGACGCGCCCTTGGCCTCGCCGTTCTGGTTGCCCACGACCCAGCCGCCGGCGGTGGTGTGGGTCCCGTCCTTGGAGACCACGACCAGCCGGCACCGCTCGCCCGGCGGCACTCCCGTGACCGCCGCGTTCACCCGCACCCACTTGGCGGCCGGCGTCATCCGTACGGTCATCCGCGCGCCCGTGCCCGGATCCGTCGCAGAGGCCACCTTGGTGCCCTTCGGCGGCGGCGACGGGTCCGCGGTAGCCGTCGGGGACGGTGGCGCGGGCAGTGCGACGGGCCCCGCATCGGCGGCGCCGAGCTGGGCACCGGCGAAGAACACGGCCGCCAGCGAGGCCGCCACGGCAAGTCCCGCGAGCCCCGCGCGCCTGCGCTGCTCACCGGACCGCTCACCGCGCATCTGCCGCAGGGTGCGCTGGAGCAGAAGATCCCCGCCCTGCGGCGGGCCGTCGAGGAACGCCTCGTCGGGCACCTCGCCCAGTGCCGCTTCCATCTCGCGCAACGCGCCCACCTCCTCCCGGCATTGCACGCACCAGCTCACGTGTTCCTCGATCCGGCGGACCTCCTCGGCGTCCAGGACGCCGAGCACGTACGGGCCGAGCAGTTGCTCCTCGTGCCGCTGCCGGTTCATGCCACCACCTCACGCAGTCCGGCGGGCTGCTGGGGCGGCCTGCCCGATCGTTTGCCTTCTCTATGGCTGCTGTCTTTGAAGCCGTCGCTCTTGAAAACATCGCGCAGCGCCTTGAGCGCGTAGTGCGAACGCGATTTGACCGTACCCGCCGGAATGCCGAGGGCGTCGGCCGCCTCCGCGACGCTGAGCTGTCGGTAGTACAACTCCTTCAGGACGTCGCGGTGTTCCGGCGACAGCTGGTCCAGGGCCCCCAGGACCGTCATGCTGTCCACCACGGAGTCGGCGTGGTCCGCCTCCACCGGGGGAGCGGCCGCGGAACCCGAGACCTCCGGGGGCCGGGCGGCCTTGGCCCGGTAGCGGTCGGTGATGATGTTGCGGGCCACGGTGAGCAGCCAGCCGCGCACCGACCCCTTTCCGTTGACCAGGACTTCGGAATGCCGCCAGGCCCGGATGAGCGTCTCCTGGACGATGTCCTCGGCGGCGGCCCGGTCCCCGGTCAGCCGGGTGGCGTACGCGAGCAGGGCGTGGCCGTGCTCCTCGTACACGGACTTGATCAGTGCCTCGTCGGTCGAGCCCCGCCGACTGCGGGGCCACAGTGGTCCGGCCATCTCACCCTCTCCGTCTTCCTCGTTGCGTGGTGCGGTCGGTACACGTGAACGGGGGTGCCTCCGGTTCACGTGACCTGCGTCACTCAGTTCAGGCAGGAGCGGCCCTCGTTGAGGCACGCGACGACCGCGGCCATCTGGCGCTCGGTCATCGCATTCACGAACATCGCGTGGTCCGTCTTGGGGCTGTGCCGCTGCTCGGGGAAGGAGTCGATCGCCACCGGCGCGCCAGCGGGGACCTCGTAGGCGAGGGAGACGCGCAGTTCGGGCACGGGGAAGGTGGCCGTCGGGCAGACGCCGTTCGCACCGGGGAACAGCAGGTGCGAGCGGTGCCCTGCGCTTGCGGTGTCGAGGCCGTTCCAGCAGCTGGGAAAGATCAGGGTGCGGGTCACGCGGTCGCCCTCGGGGCAGCGCGGGTAGCGGGTGGTGGACCGGTCCGGGACGCTGGAACACCCCCAGCGGGCGCGGACGTCGGCCTCGCCGTCCGCCGTGCGGGCGACGGCGTCACCCGTCATCGCGCGCAGGAAGCGGGGCATCGCCACCACCTTGCTCACCGGACTGCCGCGGAACTCCACGAGCACCGAGCTCTCGGGCAGGATCCGCCCCGCGTTCCCGTGCCCCGCCGCGGCCTCGTGCGGACGCGTGCCCGGCCGGTCCAGGCGTCGCAGGACGGGCCAGTAGTACGTCGACCGGTCGCCGCCCGTACAGCTCGTGGCGGCCGCGTCCAGGGAGTCCTCGGTGGACATCGCGTCCGTGGAGAGGTTCCCCACGTACGCGTGCGTGTGGTGGGCGCCAGAGCGCAGGCCGGGCGACACCACCAGGTTGTCCTCGTTGTAGTGGCCCTGCTCGTTGCGGCCGCACTCCACCACCACCGAGCCGGGCGAGGAGTCCGCCCCCGAGGCGGGGGCGGCAGCCGGGACCGCCGGAACGTCACGTATGTCCACATAGTCGGACGGTGCCGGGCGGCCGGCGGCCGGCCCCGGATGCGGACCGGTCGCGTGCGAGGCCCCGAGCACGGCGGCGCACACGCCTCCGCCCAGGACCAGGCAGATGACGAGAGTCGGCAGTCGGCGTTCTTTCCCCATGGCGGTCACCGTCGCCGGTGGCGTCGGCGCCGTCAACCGGGCATCCGAATGGCGGGCGCCACCCCTGCTCCCACCTGCCGTACCAGCGCCCCGGCTTGGCCGTGCGGCTGCTTGTCCGCCGGTCCGGCCACCGCGCACAGTGGGCCGTATGACCGCACCCGTGACATCCGGCGCGACACCCGCCGAACTCCTGCACGCATTCGCCCGCACCCGCGCCTCGCTCGACGGCGCCGAGGTCACCTTCTGGTGGACCGGCGACGTCCACTCCTGGGCCCCGGGCGAGCCCTACCGGCGCCTCTTCGGCTTCGAAGGGCTCAATGTGGCCCGCCTCGTGGCGGACGAGGAGAGCGGCGGCCACCAGCTCCTCTCCAGGGAAGCCGCGTTCTATCTGGACCCCGGCACCAGGGAGATCATGGAGACCTGGCAGGACAAGCCGGTGATCCACGTCTGGAACGACCCGGCCAACCAGAGATTGCGGCCGTTCCCGATCCCCGTGACGGATCTGGGCGACCAGATCTGCTTCAGCCTGGAGATCCCGCTGGCCTACCCCTCGCCCCTGCCCGTCGAGGAGTACCCGGCCCACTCGGCCGACGACACCTACCGGGCGCTGGAACTCTTCCAGTTCTTCGCGCCCGCGACCGCCCTGACCACCGACGCGGTGAGCGTCCCCTCGACGATGTCCTGGACGCGGATGTCCCCGTGGCTGCCCTGGATGGAACAGGGCGGGCGCCCCGGCGGCCTCACCTTCCACTGCCGCGGCCGCAAACTCGACGCCTTCACTCAGGTCCCCGAGCGGACCCGCGCCTACATCGCGGACCATCACCCCGAATTCGCCCACGCCCCGGAAAAGTGGAGCGAGCCGAACGAAACCAGCTGGACGTACTTCCGCAGGCTCTTCCCCCCGGCGTAGAGGGTGGCCGGCGGTAACGCCGGGGCGCTGTGCGGAAAGGAAACCGCCTGGCCACAGCCCCGCTGAGGGACCCCCGGGGGAGGGGCGGGGGCGGACAAGGGTTTTCCCCGTATCGAGTTCATCCCCGTGTTGCCTACTGTCTGCCCACCGGCGATCTTCCCCGGGCACGACGGCACACACGCCAACCCCACATGGCGTGAGGCCGCCACCGCCCGGGGAAGAGCCGGGACCGCCGTTGTCCAGCCCCACCGTCGAGGCCGGTCAACGTGGCGCGCGGCGGCGGCCGGGGCGAGTTCGACCACCTCGCTCCCGGCCCCGTGGCCGCCGGAACCTCCCACACTGCACCGACCGGCCGTTCCGGCCCGCCCGGAAACGGCCCTCGAAGGGGAACACGTGCACGCTTCCAGACGTCGGCTCATATCCGTGGTGGCCATGTCCGTCACCCTGCTCGCCGGCTCCGCCACCGCCTCGGTGGCCGTGGCCGTCGAGACCCCCGGCGCGGCCCCGGCCGCCACCGTCGCGGCCACCGCGCCGGTGGAGAACCTCATCGTCGGATACAAGTCCTCGGCCACCGAGGCCAGCTCGAACACCGCGGCCGCCGACGACGCCGCCGCCAAGGGCAAGAAGGCCGGCAAGAAGGCGAAGTTCGACCGCCGCCTCGGCACCGGAGCCGCCCTGGTCAACCTCGGCGGGACCGTCGCCCCCGCCGACGCGGCCGACGTGATGGCCCAGTTCCGCGCCGACCCGGACGTCGCCTACGTCGAGCCGGACACCCGCGCCTACGCCCAGGCCGTCACCCCGAACGACACCGAGTACGCCAAGCAGTGGGACCTCTTCGAGCCCCTCGCCGGCATGAACGTCCCCGCCGCCTGGGACAAGACCACCGGCTCCGGCGTCACCGTCGCCGTGATCGACACCGGCTACGTCGCGCACTCGGACCTCGCGGCGAACATCGTCCCGGGCTACGACTTCATCTCCAGCTCCGCCGACGCCCGCGACGGCAACGGGCGCGACGCCAACCCCGCCGACCAGGGCGACTGGAACGCCACCGACGGCGAGTGCGGCGTCGGTTCCAAGGCGAGCAACTCGTCCTGGCACGGCACCCACGTCGCGGGCACCATCGCCGCGGCCACGAACAACACCAAGGGTGTCGCAGGCATCGCGTACGGCGCGAAGATCCAGCCCGTCCGCGTGCTCGGCAAGTGCGGCGGCGCCACCTCGGACATCGTCGACGCCATCACCTGGGCCTCCGGCGGCTCCGTGGCCGGTATCCCGGCCAACGCCACCCCGGCCAAGGTCATCAACATGAGCCTCGGCGGCTCGGGCGCCTGCGGCACCAGCTACCAGAACGCGATCAACGCCGCCGTCGCCCGCGGTACGACCGTCGTCGTCGCCGCCGGCAACAGCAACGCGAACGCGTCCGGCTTCTCGCCGGCCAGCTGCAACAACGTGATCAACGTCGCCGCGAGCAACCGTGCGGGCGACCGCTCGTACTACTCCAACTACGGCACGGTCATCGACGTCGCCGCCCCGGGCGGTGAGACCCGCCGCGCCACCGACACGCCCGGCACCGTCACCACCCCCGAGAACGCCATCCTCTCGACCCTGAACGCGGGCACCACCACCCCCGGCGCCGAGAACTACAAGCCCTACCAGGGCACCAGCATGGCCGCGCCGCACGTCGCGGGCCTCGCCGCCCTGCTGAAGTCGGCGAACACCGCGCTGAGCCCGGCGCAGATCGAGTCGGCGATCAAGACGAACGCCCGCCCGCTGGCCGGCACCTGCACCGGCGGCTGCGGCACCGGTCTCGCCGACGCCGCCGCGACCGTGGCCGCCGTCACCTCGACCCCGCCCACCCAGGCGTTCGAGAACACCGCGGACGTCGCCATCGGTGACAACACCACCGTGGAGAGCCCGATCACCGTCGCCGGTGTCACCGGCAACGCCCCGGCCACCCTCAAGGTGGGCGTGAACATCGTGCACACCTACATCGGCGACCTGAAGGTCGACCTCATCGCGCCCGACGGCACCGTCTACACGGTGCACAACCGGGCCGGCGGCAGCACGGACAACATCAACCAGGTCTACACCGTGAACGCCTCCGCCGAGGGCGCCAACGGCACCTGGAAGCTGCGGGTCAACGACAACGCCGGCGGCGACACCGGCAAGATCGACTCCTGGAACCTCGGCTTCTGAGCCGCATCCGCCCGGCCTGCGATCCCACCCGCCCAAGGCGGCGTGACGGGTCGATAGTACGGACCAAATGAGCCCTCGGACCTGCTGGTACACCGCGTATCGGCAGGTCCGACGGGTTTTCCCGGTACCTGACTGATTTCTGCGTCACAATCGGCGCCCGCCCGCCACCCGACCTCGTATTGTCGCCTCTCACAGGAAGGGCACAGGAGCTGGGGACCGAGAGGCTGGTGGCTGTGCGTGGTGGCGGCGACGGGGCACGCTGACACAAGTGTCGGGCACGGTGAACTGATCAAGGCGGTCGACCGCGCGCTGACCACGCACGGCCGGGCGCTCCTGACCGGACCCGCCGGCGCGGGCAAGACCGAGGTCGTCCGCGCCGTCGCGGCGGCGGCCGAAGCCCGCCGCGAGACCGTGCTCCGCCTCGCCCCCGAAGCCGCCGACCAGTGGATACCCGAGGCCTCGGCCGCCGCCCTCCTCGCCTCCGTCCCCTGCGCCGGACTGGAACAGCTCTCGGGCCCCCAGCGCACCGCCATCGCCCTCCTGCGGCGGGAGACCGACGCCCCCCGGGCCGGCCGCGACCACGTCGCGCTGCGCCTCGCCGTCGTCGAGGTGCTCCGCACGCTCGCCGCCCGCCACCCCGTCCTGCTCGTCCTCGACAACGCCCAGTGGCTCGATGCCGAGAGCACCGACCTGCTCCGCTTCGCGCTGCGCCTCACCCCGCCCGGCGTCCGGGTGCTCGTCGCCGAATGCGTCCAGGGCGGAGCCCCGGTGGGCGAACTCCTCTGCGGCCCCGGCGTCCCCGCGGTACGGGTGCCTCCGCTCGGCGCCGACGAAGTCGCCGAACTCCTCGTGTGCCACGGCCTGCCGGCCCGGCTCGCCGGCCGCATCCACCAGGCAAGCGGCGGCAACCCGCGCCTCGCCCTCGCCCTGGGCCACTCCCTCGCCGAAGCGGCCGAGGCCCGCGACTGCAGCGCGCATCACGCCGACCCCCTGCCCGTCTCCGGGCAGGCCCGCGAGGTGGCCCGCAGGCTCCTCGCCGGGGCCCCCGCCCAGTCCCGCCGCACCCTGCTGCTCGCCGCCCTCGCCGCCCGCCCCACCACCTCCGTACTGCGCCGGGCCGGCCGCCCCGACGCCGAGGCCGAGCTGGCCGAGGCGGAACGGGCCGGGCTGGTCCGGGTGGGGGAGGACGGCGGCGTGGAGTTCACCGCCGGCGCCCTGCCCACCGCGCTCGCCGCCGACGCGGGCTGGCCCGAACGCGCCGCCGGGCACGCCGCGCTGGCCGACGCCGTCGACGACCCCGTCCAGGCCGTACGCCACCGCGCGCTGGCCGTGGACACCCCCGACCAGTGGCTCGCCGCGGAGATCACCGAGGCCGCCGCGGTCTGCCGCCGCCGGGGCCAGCGGGCGCTCGCCGCCGAACTGGGCCTGCTCGCCGCCGAACGGACGCCGTCCTGGCTGGCCGGTGAGGAACTGGCCCGCCTCGTCACGGCCGCCGAGGACGCCGGCTGGGCCGGCCGCGCCGACCTCGCGCGGCGCGCGACCCGGGCCGTCCTGGCGCGCGACGCCTCGCCCGCCGACCGGGTACGGGCCCGGCTCGCCGTGATCGACGCCGCCGGGCAGGCCCTCGGAGCCCTCGACGAGACTTTCGCGTACGCCATGGACGATGCAGCCGGGGACCCTTCGCTCCAGGCCGCCGTCCAGCTGCGGGTCGCCTGGAAGCACAACCTCAGCGACGGCGACCCGGTCCGCTCGCGTGACGCCGCCGCGGCGGCCGGCGCCCTCGCCGCCCTCGGCGGCGACCAGACCGCCGAGGCCATGGCCCTCACCGTGCGGGCCCGCATGGGGCGCATCCTCGGCGACGCGGGCGCCGAGGAGATCCTGGCCGAGGCACTGGCCCTGCCCGCCCCCGAGGTGCCGCTCGGCATGCGCAACGCACCGCAGTACCTCGCCGTCCGGCACGCCCTCTTCGACGACCGCCTCGCCGACGCCCGCCACCAGCTGATGGTCCTTTTGCCGGCCGTCCAGCGCACCGGTTCCGCCGAGGACGTCTTCGAGGTGCTGCGCAGCCTCACCGAGGTGGAACTGCGCAGCGGCCGGTGCGACGCCGCCTCCGCCCACGCCCGCCGGGCCCTGGAGCTGACGATCGAGGCGGGCCTCTCGCCCGGCCCCGCCTGGTACGTCGCCGCGATGGCCGAGGCGATGGGCGGCAGCTTCGCACGCGCCGCCGGCTACGCCCGGCGCGGCATCCAGGCCTCGCAGGAGGAGCAGGACCAGGTCTTCCTCTCCCGCAGCCTGCACGCGCTCGGCCTGGTCGAACTGGCCACCGGCGAGGCGGCGAAGGCGGTCGCCACCCTGCGCCGTGTCGCCGAACTGGAGGCCGCCCAGCAGGTGGTGGACCCCTCGATCCTGCGCTGGCACGGGGAGCTCGCCGAGGCCCTGATCGCCGCGGACGCGCCGGGCGAAGCCGCCGGACTGATCGACTCCGTCCGTACGGTCGCCCTCGGGCTCGGCCGCACCGGGGTCGTCGCCGCCCTCGACCGGGCCCGCGGCCTGTGTCTGTCCGCACAGGGCGACGCGGACGCGGCCGTCCGGCTGCTGGAGGCCACGGCGCAGCGCTTCGACGACCTGCTGCTGCCGCTGGAGCGGGGCCGTACGCTGCTCGCCCTGGCCCGGGTGGAGCGCCGCCGACGCCGGCGCGCGCCGGCCCGGGCGGCGCTCGGGGCCGCGGCGGAGGTGTTCGAACGGGCCGGGGCCGTCCCCTGGACGGAACTCGCCAGGGAACCGGCTCCCGGTGAGGCGGGCGGGGGGCAGGTGTCGGCGGCCGCGGCCCTCACCGAGGCCGAGACCCGTCTCGCGCTGCTGGTCAGCGAGGGTGCCAGCAACCAGGAGGCCGCCGCGAAGCTGTTCCTCAGCGTCAAGACGGTGGAGGCGCGGCTGACCCGTATCTACCAGAAGCTCGACGTACGCTCCCGGGCCCAGCTGGCCACCGCGCTGCGCACCGGCTGACCGCCCGGCGGATCAGCAGCCGAGGTTGTTCCCGGGGGTCACCCCCAGCAGCTGCGTGAAGCTCTGGTACTTCGAGATCCGGCTCTGGACCTGGGCGGGGTTGCCGCCGTTGCACTCCAGGGAGCCGTTGATGGAGCGGATGGTCTCGCCGAAGCCCGCGCCGTTCACCATGGCGGCGTGGGCGGTCATCGTGCCCGGGCCGTTCTGCGTGTTCCAGTACCAGAGCGCCGTCTTCATGGCGACGGCCGGATCCTGCTCCACGAGGTACGGGTTGGCGAGGAGGTTGATGCCCAGCGCGTCACCGGCCGCCTTGTAGTTGAAGTTCCAACTGAGCTGGATGGGCCCGCGGCCGTAGTACGCGGCCTGCCCCGCCGGGCAGCCGTACGGCTGGCTCGCGTCGCAGTAGTGGGGGTAGTTGGCGGTGTTCTGCTCCACGATGTGCACCAGCCCGCCCGTCTCGTGCGAGACGTTCGCGAGGAAGGCCGCAGCCTCCCGGCGCTTCACGGTGTCGTCGCCGGTGTTGGCGAATCCGGGATAGGCGGACAGCGCCGCGACCAGGCCCTTGTAGGTGTAGAAGGGGTTGCGGTTCGGGAACATCTGGTTGAACTGGGCCTCGGAGACCACGAATCCGGAGGGGGTGCCGGGATCCGGATCCGGGTTCTGGCCCCCGCCGCAGGCGCCCTGGTCCGACCAGACGCCCCATTGGCCTGTGGTGCCGGGTGTCTCGCCCTGCGTCCACCACTTCGCCAGCCAGTTGCGTCCGCCGTACGAGGCGCTCATGCCGTTCGTGTAGACGGCGGAGGATGCCCAGGCGCCGACGCAGGGGGCCGCGGCGGAGGCGGGGGAGGAGGGGAGGGCGATGGCGAGGCCGGCCGTGACGGCCGCGGCGGCGGCCAGTGAGAGGGCACGGCGGCGAAGCGCACGTATCACGTAACTACTCCTTCAGTGGGGGGAGTTGCCGTGAGGGCGGCAACTGCGCCCCACTGAATCGAAAATGGTCTGAACCTGTCAAGGTCTAGACCAAATGAAAAAGCGCCGGTGTCACGCATGACGCGTCACACCGGCGCGGAATCGGGTCGCTCAGCTGCCGACGGAGCCGTTGCCGGAGAGGACCGGGATGTTGCTGAGGATGTGCGAGGCCGACTCGTCACCCTTGGCCTGGGTGGAGTTCTCGGCGCACTGCTGGTTCTGCGGGTTGGACAGGACGTTGATGTCCTGGACGCCGACGTTGATGGCGGCGAGGATCGACTGGGCGTTGACCTTGGCCGGCAGGCCGACGCAGAGCTTGTTCAGGGAGCCCTGGATCGCGCCGAGCTGCGGGCTCATCTTGCCCTGCGTCTCCTGGTTGCCGTAGATCTGCGCGGCGTGGTTGCCGTTCACGGTGTTGACGCCGTCGTCGTTGCCGATGGCCATCGCCGGGGAGGCGATCGCGGCACCCGCGCCGAGCACGGAGGCGGTGGCGGCGGCGGTGGCCATGAACTTCTTGAACATGTGGGAGATCCTTCTTTGCACTGTCGCAGGAGATGGCGGCCCTCGGCGGGGCGCGCTGATCAACTGCCGACGGTGCCCGGGGTTATCCCCACTCACCCGGTCGGCCCAATGTCGGCCGCGGGCGGAGCGGCCCGGTCCCGCCGCCGCGACGGCGAGACTGAGCTCCTCGTACCCGAGGGTCAGCCGGTCTTGCGGCGGACCTTCTTGTTCTTGCCGCCGGGGCCGCTGCTGGAGCCCTGGACCTTCGCGCGGCTCTGGTGGGCCTGCTGGGACTGGGCGTTCGCGGCGTTGCGCTCCAGCGCCTCCCGGAACTTGCGCTTGGCGGCATCGGCCGGGGATTCGTCCTGCGGGATGTCTGTTTCGTCAGCCATTTGTCCTCCTGGGGTGATCAAGCCGTTTCAGTCTGTCAGCTGACGTGCCTGCTGACCAGCGAGTTCCCTCATCCTCCAAGGGTGGCTTGGGGAGGTCATAAGGTTTGATTATGGGGTCATAAAGCGACACCGGGTGCTGGGTTAGGCTTACCTTCGTTTAGGGTTCCCCTTGATCCACCTTGCCGTCGCTCGAAGGGAACCCCTGCCATGCCTCGCCCTCTGCGGGTAGCAATCGTCGGAGCCGGCCCCGCCGGCATCTACGCCGCCGACGCGCTGCTGAAGTCCGAGGCCGCCGTCGAGCCCGGTGTGTCCATCGACCTCTTCGAGAAGATGCCGGCGCCCTTCGGTCTGATCCGGTACGGCGTCGCTCCCGACCACCCGCGCATCAAGGGCATCATCACGGCCCTGCACCAGGTGCTCGACAAGCCGCAGGTACGCCTCTTCGGCAACGTCGACTACCCGAACGACATCAGCCTCGACGAGCTGCAGTCCTTCTACGACGCCGTGATCTTCTCCACCGGCGCCACGGCAGACCGCGCGCTCACCATCCCGGGCGTCGAGCTCGACGGGTCCCACGGCGCCGCAGACTTCGTGTCCTGGTACGACGGCCACCCGGACGTTCCGCGCACCTGGCCGCTGGAGGCCGAGAAGGTCGCCGTGCTCGGCGTCGGCAACGTCGCCCTCGACGTCGCGCGCATCCTCGCGAAGACGGCCGACGAGCTGCTGCCGACCGAGATCCCGGCGAACGTCTACGACGGGCTCAAGGCCAACAAGGCGCTCGAGGTGCACGTCTTCGGCCGTCGGGGTCCGGCCCAGGCCAAGTTCAGCCCCATGGAGCTGCGGGAGCTGGACCACTCGCCGAACATCGAGGTCATCGTCAACCCCGAGGACATCGACTACGACGAGGGCTCCATAGCGACCCGGCGCGCCAACAAGCAGGCCGACATGGTCGCCAAGACCCTCGAGAACTGGGCGATCCGGGACATCGGCGAGCGGCCGCACAAGCTGTTCCTGCACTTCTTCGAGTCGCCCTCCGAGATCCTCGGCGAGGACGGCAAGGTCGTCGGACTGCGGACCGAGCGCACCGAACTGGACGGCACCGGCAACGTCAAGGGCACCGGCCGGTTCACCGACTGGGACGTCCAGTCCGTCTACCGGGCCGTGGGCTACCTCTCCGACGAGCTGCCCAAGCTGCCCTGGGACGTCGAGTCCGGCACGGTCCCGGACGAGGGCGGCCGCGTGATCGAAGCCGGTGGCCACCTGCAGTCGACGTACGTCACCGGGTGGATCCGGCGCGGTCCGGTCGGCCTGATCGGCCACACCAAGGGCGACGCGAACGAGACCGTCGCGAACCTGCTCGCCGACCACGCGGAGGGCCGCCTGAGCGCGCCGTCCTCGCCGGCACCCGAGGCCGTCGAGGCCTTCCTCGCCGAGCGCAGCGTCCGCTACACGACGTGGGAGGGCTGGCACCGCCTCGACGCGGCCGAGAAGGCCCTCGGCGAGCCCCAGGGCCGCGAGCGCGTGAAGATCGTCGAGCGCGAGGACATGCTCGAGGCGAGCGGAGCGTAGCGAGAGGGGGGCCGGGATCCGCACGGGGTCCCGGCCCCGCCGCGTGCACCGGGAATCGCCCCGGTCCCGCGTACGGGGGGCGCCCCGGTGCGGAATGCGGTGCCGCGGACGGGAGTTGGTACGAGCGCGAGACCTCATCCCGGATGCACTGGAGAAGCTCATGAAGATCGGCATCATCGGCGCGGGCAACATCGGCGGCAACCTCACCCGTCGGCTCACGGCCCTTGGGCACGACGTCTCCGTGGCGAATTCACGCGGCCCCGAGACTCTGACCGCCCTCGCCGAGGAGACCGGCGCCACCCCCGTCATCGTGTCCGAAGCGGCACGCGGTGCCGAGGTCGTGGTCGTCACCGTCCCCTTCAAGAACGTGCCCGACCTGCCCGCCGGCCTCTTCGACGAGGCAGCCGAGGGTTTCACGGTCATCGACACCGGCAACTACTACCCGCAGCAGCGCGACGGCCGGATCGCGGGGGTCGAGGACGACGGCCTGACCGAGAGCCGCTGGACCGAGCGGCAGCTCGGACACCCCGTGATCAAGGCCTTCAACGGCACCTACGCCCAGGACATCCTGGACCGGCACCGCCCGGCGGGCGCGCCGGACCGGATCGCGCTGCCCGTCGCGGGCGACGACCCCGCGGGGAAGAAGGTCGTCCGCGCCCTCATCGAGGAGCTCGGCTTCGACACCGTCGACGCCGGAGGCCTCGACGACTCCTGGCGCCAGCAGCCGGACACCCCCGTCTACGGCCTGCGGGAGGGCGTGGCCGGAGTCACCAAGGCGCTCGCCGAGGCCTCCCCCGTCCGCAAGGAGGCCTTCCGGGGCTGACCGGCCGCACCGGGCGGCCCCTCAGGCGTCCGGCCCCCGCTCCAGCACGCCCCGTACGAAGGCGGCCTGACCGGCGTGCTGCAGGTCGTCGGCCAGCACGCTGACCAGGCGTACCCCGAGGGTGACCGGCGGATCCCAGCGTTCGTCGACCACCCGGTCCAGGTCGCCGACGGCGAGTCCCCGGACGAAGCGCACGGTCTGCTCGTGCACCGCGTCGTAGTACCCCAGCAGCTGCTCGCCCGAGTCGACCCGGACGGTGCCGGCCTGCCGCGCCGAGTGACCGTACCCGGTCGACCCGGCGGGCAGGCGCAGGGCGAACCGGTGTGCCCAGCCCCCGGCCCGCCACACCTGCTCCAGATCGGCGGCGTCCGCGATGTGGTCGTCCTGGATCCGGGTCAGGTGCCAGACCAGCCAGGTGATCGAGTTCGCCCCCGGGTCGATGCGCGCATTGAGCCGCTCAGCCGGGACCCCGTCCACGACCTCGTGCACGATCTCCCGGATGCGTCCGAACCCGTCGGTGATGACGTCCGTAGCCTTCATGCACCCACCATGCAAGGCCCGGCGGCCCGCCCGCCGCGAGCGACACGCGGTGGGCAGGCCGCCGGGGCGGTGGTGGGAGGCGGTGGTGGGGCGGGAGGGTGGTCAGCGCGTGGCTTCGGCCGGCGCGCTCACCGCGTCCTGCCCTGTGGCCGCGCCCTCTCCCACGGCTGCGGGCCGCCCGGTCTCCGACCCGGTGGCCTGCCCGCCCGCCGCGGACTGTCCGGAGGCCGCCGCCACGGTGCCGTGCCGGCCCCGCAAGCCGATCCAGCTGATCACCGCGACCAGGGCGAAGGCCACCGCCCCGATCCCGAAGGTGAGGGTGAACCCGGACTCGGCGGGCAGCGGCGGGACCCCGGTCGGCAGGTGCTCGATGGTGCGGGAGGCCAGGATGGTGGTCACGACGGCGCTGCCGATCGCGCTGCCGGTCGAGCGGGAGATCGAGTTGATGCCGTTGGCGATGCCGCTCTGGTGGTGCGGGACACTGGACATGATCACGGCCGGCATGGCGGCGTAGCCGAAGCTGACGGCCGCGCCGACGACGAGTCCGGCGCCGATCACCGAGACGCTGTGCTGGTGGTCCAGGACGAGCCAGGCGAAGCCGGCCGCGCCGAGCGCGGCGGCCAGGCCCAGTGCGGCGCGCGGACCGCGGTGACGGACGATCTGGCCTCCCACCGGGGAGGCGAGCAGCGAGACGATCGCGCCGGGCAGCAGGAACTGCACGGAGGCCCGCAGGATCGACGCGTCGAAGCCGTAGCCGGTGAGCGCCTGGGGCATCTGGACGAGGTACGAGACGCCCAGGAAGTTCGCGAACATCCCGAAGCCGACGAGGACGCCGGCCAGGTTGGCCATGAGCACCGGCCGGTGGACGAACATCCGCATGTCGACCAGCGGCTCGCGGACCCTGCGCTCGACGAGCACCCAGACGGCGGTCATGACGGCCGCGCCGGCGAAGGAGCCCAGCGTACGGCCGGTGGCCCAGCCCCACTCGTGGCCCTGGGAGATCGCCAGCAGGAGCAGCAGCAGGGCGATGCCGAGGGTCAGAGCGCCCAGGAAGTCGGTGCGGCCGCCCGTCTTGTGCCGGGTGGCGGGGACCAGCACGACGACCGCGAGGAGGGCGAGGGCCGCGAAGCCGGTCGCCATCCAGAAGGCGTTGCGGTAGTCCGCGTCCGGCCCGGAGGTGAGCAGTCCGGTCGCGACGAGCGCGAGGCCGCTGCCGAACGCGAGCGTGCCGCTGACCAGCGCCATGGCGCCCGGCAGCTTCTGCGGCCGGACCTCTTCGCGCAGGACCGACAGGGCCAGCGGGAAGATCGCCGTGGCGGCTCCCTGCAGCACCCGGCCCAGGATCAGCAGCGGCAGTGACGAGGCCAGCGCGGCGATGACGGAGCCGACGACCATGACACCGAGCACGGCCACCAGGGTGGGCTTCTTGCCGTGCTGGTCGCCGAACCGTCCCAGGAGCGGGGTGAAGACGGCCGCCGACAGCAGGGTCGCGGTGGTCACCCAGCTCACGTTCGCGGTCGAGGTGCCGAGGTCGTCGCGGATCAGGCCGAGGATCGGGACCGGCAGGGTCTGCATCATCGACACGACCATGGCGGCGAGGCTCAGGGCGAAGACGACGACCGTCTCGTTCCGGTGCCCGGAGGCCGGGGCGGCGGGGGAGGGGGTGCTCATGGCTGAGGGGGACCTTCTTCGTGTTTCGGAGCTGAAGTGCTTCGGAACGCAGATGTTCGACGTCATCAAGTAACCCGATCGACGGTAAACGTCGATGGTTAAGGTGGTCAAGTAAACAATTGATAATGTCAAACATCCTGGGTACGCTCGAGGTATGAGCGACACCGCCACGCACGCCCCCACCAAGCTCCAGCTGCTGGAGCTGCTCGCCGCCATCGGCACCGCCCAATGGCGCGAGTTCGCGGCCGCCGCCGCGCAGTACGGCCTCACCTCCACCCAGGCCCGCGTTCTCGCCCAGCTCGACGGCCCCGTACCCATGCGCGGCCTCGCCACCCTGCTGGTGTGCGACGCCTCGAACGTGACCGGCATCGTCGACCGCCTGGAGGCCCGGGAGCTGGTGCGCCGGGAGCCGGACCCCGCCGACCGCCGCGTCAAGAACGTCGTGGCCACGGACGCGGGCCGCGAGATCATCCGCCGGGTGCGGGAGGAGATGCAGGCGGTGCACGGCGCGCTGGACACCCTCGACGAGGCGGAGAGCGCGACGCTCTACGCGCTGCTGGGCCGCCTGCGCCCCTCGATGGAGAAGCAGTAGCCTCGACCCGCATGAGCACCCTGCAGACGATCAATGACGTAACCGTCCTGATGTGCGATGCCGAGGGCGAGGCCATCGCGAGTGAACGCGACGCCCTGGACTGCATAGGCGATGCCTCCTACCAGGGCGCCGAGTGGGTCGTCATCCCCGTCGAGCGCTTGGACGAGACGTTCTTCCGGCTGAGTACCCGCGTCGCCGGGGAGATCATCCAGAAGTTCGTCCAGTACCGGGTGGGCGTCGTCGTCCTCGGTGACATCTCCCGTCACACGGAGGCCAGTTCGGCGCTCCGGGACTTCGTCCGCGAATGTAATCGGGGGCGCCAGACGTGGTTCCTCGCCGATGTCGAGGAGCTGCGCGCGCGGCTGACCGGGGCGGAGGTGTGAGCGGCGGCGGGGTCCGGATCCTGCGGGCGGGCGACCGTACCGCCACCGTCTGGAAGAACGGCGGGGGAGTCACCCGGGAGATCGCGGCCTGGCCCGAGGGCGCCGGCATGGACGACTTCGGCTGGCGCGTGAGCCTGGCCGAGGTCGCCGCGGACGGGCCCTTCTCGGCCTTCCCCGGGATCGGGCGCACCCTGACCCTGGCCGAGGGCGCGGGCATGGACCTCACGGTGGGGGGCGTACGCCGCCTCGTGGACGAGCGGTTCGCGCCGCAGGACTTCCCCGGGGACGAGCCCACCGACTGCCGGCTCCTCTCCGGGCCCGTCGTGAACTTCAACGTGATGTACCGCAGGGGCGCCGTGGAGGCGCGGACCGCTGTCGTACGGGGCCGGGCGGCCGCCGCGGTGCGGCCGGGCGAGACCCTGCTGGTGGTCGCCCTGGAAGGACCGGCGGTCCTCGAACGTCCCGGCGACGCCGGCTCCCCCGAGGACCTGGCCCCGTACGACGCGGCCCTGGTGACGGGACCGCTCGACTGCCTCGTACGCACGACCGGACGCGCGGCGCTCGCCCGGTTCGCACAACCTCGGCGGTCTACCGGTCCTTGGTAGCGTTCTCCGCCGTCTGCACGGCCTGGTCGGCGATGGTGAGGGCTTCCTGATCGTGGCCTGCGGCCTTCGCCGCCTGGGCCTGGCTGAGGGAGACGCGGAGCAGTCCGAGGGTGTGCTCAGGCAGACGGTCCGCCGCCAGGATGTCTTCGAGCTTCCGGATGGTGCTCGTCGCAAGGTCCTCGGACATGGAGTGCTTCTCCTCTGTTGTGGAGCAAGGACAAGTGTTCACGTGGTGTGGCGCAAGGACGAACGACGGTGCCACGTCATGACGGCCTGGACAAGGCGCCGTGCTGCACGACCACTCTCAGGCGTGACGCAAGCGATTGCTCGGTCACCGTGCCCTGTCGTTCTTGCCCTTCGCCTTTTCGGGGTCGCCCTTGATCTTCGCCGGTCGCGGTGCATGCGCCGGGCGGTCACCGCCCGCTTGCCGGGAGTACGGGTGGCCAGCGGTTGTGGACATCGGGAGTTCCGCGGTGGACGGTGCGGCAACCGGGAGCTCCGGGGTTCCGGACGTGGACGGCGTGGCAAGCGGCGGCGCGGGCGGCGTTCGTTGGGGGCCGGCCGCCTCGGCCTCCTTCGAGGCCGGCGGCTGATGGCGGAGGGTCGAGGAGGGGCGTGTGTTCTCGTCTGCCGGGACGCCAACGACCAGGAGCGCGCAAGCGCCGGCGACGCTTGCCGCCGCGAGGCCCATGACGGCCGCACGTCGCCGGGCCGGAGCCCTCCTCTCCGTCGGTGCGGGCGGTCGCACGGGTTCAGCGGCAGGGCGGACCGCGCCGAGGGGCGGCAACGGGGAGCGGTGCGTGGTCTCCGTGCGCGCGTGCGCCGCAGTCAGTGTGGCGCGGGCTCCTCGCGCGTACCCGATGTCTTGCAGGCGCAGATGGACGCCGGCGGCGTCGGGGCGCGCCTGGGGATCCTGGTCGGTCATCGCTTTCAACAGGCGACCGAGGTCGTCTGGCAGTCCGTTGGGGACCCGGGGCGGATGCAGGAGGTGGGCGGTGCCGACCTGCACAGGGGTCCCCTGGTACTCGCGGTGACCGGTGAGGGCTTCGAGAAGGGTCACTCCCAGGGCGTGTACATCGCTGGCCGTACTCGCGCCTTGACCGAGGAACTGCTCGGGAGCCATATAGGCGGGAGTGCCGACCAGCGCTTCGGGTGTGCTGTGGGACCGCTCGTGCACCGTTCTGGCCAGCCCGAAGTCGGCCAGGTACGGGAAACCATCCTCGCGCAGCAGGACGTTGGAGGGTTTCACGTCGTGGTGGACGATGCCGTGGGCGTGGACGTGGTCGAGGGCCGACGAGATCTCGGCGCCGAGCCGCGCCACCTGGACGGGGCTGAGGGGGCCGGCGTCTATGCGCGTGCGCAAGGTGACGCCGTTGATGAACTCGGTGACGATGTACGCACCCTGTCCATGACGGCCGACGTCGTAGACGGCGACGAGGGCACGGTGGGAGAGGCGGGCCAGGGTACGTGCTTCGTCGCAGAAACGGTCGGCGGTGACCGTGTCCGTGCCGGGGCGGAACACTTTGACGGCCACCTCACGCCCCAGCGCCTGGTCGATGCCGCGGAAGACGTCCGCCGTACCGCCGGAAGCTACGGGGGCTTGGAGCAGGTAGCGACCACCGAGCAGGGCGTCGCGCTCGAGCGATGCTTCGTACGTGCGGACGGGCCGGGCCGGCATGCGGGTCCTCCTCCACTCGCGGGCAGTGTCGCGCGCCTACCCGTGAGGGGTCCTCCTACGCACCGGTGTCCACGACCACCTACACGGCGCCGGGGGCCGCCACGATCGTGTCCTGTCCCGCGCGGAACACCTCGGCACGCTCCATGCCCCATTCCCTCGACACCACGGCAGGTCGGGCTTGGCCGGGCAGCGTCGTGGACATCCTCCACGCTGCAGGATCCGAAGGACACGCCTCAGCGCGGGCGGACGCCCAGCTTCACCCACTTCGCCGTGCTGGGCACGCCCTTCGCGTTGAGCAGGAAGAGCATGTAGTACCCGGGCGGGGCGTCGGCCGCGCTCGGCGGGGTCCGCAGCCCGATCGCGGAGCCCTGGGTACCGGTGAGCCGGAGGTCCAGGTGGCGCTGGCTGGTGTTCACCGAGTGGGTGACGGTCGTCGGCGCCAGCAGCACGGCGCGCGTCACGTCGTTCGGGGTCGAGCTGGTGACCTGGAAGACGGTGTCGTGGCCGAGTTCGCCCGCCGGCGCCCGGTCGAGTGCCGGGCGGGCGCCCCGGTGCAGGTAGGCGGGCTCGTACAGCTCGATGCTGCCGTCCATACCGTCCTTGATGTCGGGGTCGTTGGCGATCTGCTGGAGCTCGTCGCCGGTGACCATCATGCGGCCGTCCGGAAGGATCAGGGCGTTGGAGTGGTAGCCGCGGGGCAGTCGCTGGGCCGGCCCCAGCCTCCAGCGGCCGCGCGCGTCGCGCAGTTCGATCTGCCGGTACTTCAGGTCCGCCTGGGGATTGAACGGTCCGCTGCCGTAGTCCCGGGTGTCCAGAGCGCCGTTCACGGTGAGCAGCGTGCCGTCCGGCAGGATCAGCGTGCCGTCCTGGGTACGGCCGAAGGCCCTCGGCTCCTCGATGCTCCAGCGGCCGCCGGACAGCCGGTACGTGTGAGGGTCGCGCGGGTCGCCGCCGAGCACCAGGACGGAGTCCGGGCCCCGGAAGCCGGCCGGCAGCGGCACGGCCGAACCGTAGCCCCGGAAGTCGGCGGGCCGTCGGGGCAGACCGGTGCGCACGTCCTTGACCGGGTCGAACAGCCACTGCTGGTCGGCGTCGCGGCCGAGGCCGTAGATCATGCCGTCCCGCAGCGAGAAGAGGTGCGGATAGTCGTTACGGAAGGGGGCGTCCGACAGGAGCCGCTCCGAGGCGACGCTCACCGGGATGTCGAACGGCCGCCAGGGGACGGGGCGTCCGAGGGCGGGGAAGCGCTCCACGACCGGAGTGGGTGTGCCCGTCCCGCGCTCGGACTGGCCGGACATGATGATCTGCCGGCCGTCCGCTCCGGTCACGACCGAGGGGTACCAGCGGCCCACGGACATGTCGCGGTTGCGGAACCACTTCTCCGTCCAGGGGTCGAACACGAGGGACAGCTTGGCGCCGCTGCCGCCCTTTCCGCCGACGTTGCCGCCGAAGACCCCGACCATCCCGTTGGGGAGGTAGGAGTGACCGGCGCAGAAGAAGGGCGCCGGGCGCGGGGCGTAGGTGCCGTCGGGCATCAGTACCACCGGCGGCGGCACGTTCGTGAACGCACGGGCTCCGGTGCCCTTGGCCGGGTCCCACAGGTAGGCGCGGCCCGCGTTCGTGCGGCCGACCGTGTTCGTGGGCCCGGTCTCCTTGGTGGGATCGGCCTCCACGCGTTCGAAGGAGAAGAGCAGCACCTTGCCCGTCGGCAGCTGGGCCACGTGGACCCCGAAGTCGGGTGAGGGGAAGAACTGGGTGAACCGGCCGAACCGCGCCGCGTCGAAACCCGCGTTGGTCCTGCGCTGGGACTCCTGCAGCGAGGTGAGGCTCGCCGTGCGCTTCACCTGCGGGTAGCCCTGGGTGCCCTCGGCCGCCCGGCGCAGCTTGGCGTGCGCGCGGGCGTGGTCCTCGCCGAGCACGGCGGCCTCGTCGCCGGTGTGGTGGGCTACGGCGAAGGCCGGCTCGGGGCCGGCCACCGCGACGGCCAGGGTGGTGGCGAGTGCCAGCGCCGACAGGACGGCGGACCGTGGTGCGCGGGACATCGGACTCCTCACCGCAGGGGGCCCGGCGCCCCGGCCGGCTCCCGACCCCGCTGATTGCCTGAAGGATCCCGCCGATGCTAGGGACGAACCGGGACAATCGGCCGGTGCGACTCGGCCCGCCGCGTCTCCTGAGGCCGATCGGCCGAACGGCATGCGCTGGTTGACCGTTTCTGCGGTGAATCGTTTCGGCCAAGGAGGTGAGACGACGTACCCGCCGGCCGTCCGAGGCGCCCGCGGACGGCTATCCATGTCGATGTGATCAAGTCGCTCCGTACCGGATTCACCGCAGCCGCCGTGACCGCAACGCTCGTCACGCTCTCTCCCTCGGCCGGGGCCAGCCCCTCGGCTCCCCTCGACGAAGTGACCGTGGACGTCGCCACCGTCAACGGATCGGGCTGCCGCCCAGGCAGTGCCACCGTCGCCGTGGCGCCGGACAACTCGGCCTTCACCGTCACCTACAGCGAGTACGTGGCCCAGGCCGGCGGCGGCGCCCCCGCCGTCGAGGGCCGCAAGAACTGTCTCCTCTCCCTCCAGGTGCACGTCCCTCAGGGCTACACCTACGCCGTGGCCCAGGTCGACTACCGGGGCTTCGGCAGCCTGCAGGAGGGCGCGGTCGGCACGCAGAAGGCCAGCTACTACTTCCAGGGCATGAGCCAGACCGCCCAGCGCACCCACAAGTTCACCGGACACCTCGACGACAACTGGCAGGCGACCGACACCACGGGCATCGAGGCCCTGGTGTTCGCACCCTGCGGCGAGCAGCGCAACTTCAACATCAACACCGAGCTGCGCGCGGAAGTGGGCACCTCGGACCCGTCGCAGACCAGCTTCATGGCCCTCGACTCTACGGACGGCAGCATCAACAGCGTGTACCACTTCTCCTGGAAGAAGTGCCCCGTGCGCTGACCCGGGAAAGCTCCCCTCCCCGGTCGCCGGGGCCCGCCGTCGCGCGGGCCCCGGCTGCTGTGCCCGAGGGCCGCGTCAGGCCGACGGCGGGGTCGGGCCGACGGCCGCGTCGGACCGAAGGCAGCCCCGTCAGGCCGACGGTCGCATCGAAGGCCGCCCCGTCAGGCCGACGGCCGGGTCAGGCCGAAGGCCCCGTCAGGCCGACGCGCGCCGCACCAGCGCCGTGGCGGTGATCACCGGACCGGGCGCGGGGAGTCCGTCCGGGCCGCCGTTCAGGATGCGCATCAGAAGCCGCGCCATCAGGCGCCCCATGCCCTCGACGTCCTGACGCACCGTCGTCAGCGGCGGCTCGGCGCTCTCCGCCACCGGCTCGGCGTCGTCGAAGCCCACCAGCGCCACGTCCCCCGGTACCGTCCTGCCATGCTCCCGCAGTACCCGCAGCGCGCCGGTCGCCATCAGGTCGTTCCCGGCGAAGACGGCGTCGATCCCGGCGTCGCGGGACAGCAGTTCGGCCATCGCGCGGGCACCGCCCGCCGCGGTGAAGTCCCCTTCGGCGAACAGCTCGGGACCGGCGGCCGGGAGCACGTCCCGGTAGCCGCTCAGCCGGTCGGCCGCCGAGGTCTGGTCGAGCGGGCCGGCGATGTGCGCGATCCGCCGCCGGCCCTGGGCGAGCAGGTACCGTACGGCGTCTCGCGCACCGCCGCGGTTGTCCGCGTCGACATAGGCCACGCCACCGGTCTCGCCGGGGTCCGCGGTCCAGCCGGGGCGGCCGCCGTAGACCGTGGGCAGGCCGATCCGGCGGGTGATGGCGGGCAGCGGATCGTCGGTGTGCAGGGAGAAGGCGAGCGCCCCGTCGACGTGGCCGCCGGCCAGGTAGCGCTCGATCCGGTCGTAGTCGCCCCGGTCCTCCACGAGCAGCAGGACCAGCTGGGCGTCGTGGGCGGTCAACTCCTTGCTGATGCCCCGGACCTGGCGGGAGAAGAAGGGGTCCGAGAAGATCCGGACCTCCGGCTCGGCGATGATCACCGCGACGGCCCCGGTGCGCCGGGTCACCAGGGTGCGGGCGGCGGGGTTGGGCACGTACCCGAGGTCCCGGATCGCCTCGCGCACCCGGTCCGCGAGATGCGTCCGCACGCCGTCGCCGCCGTTGACCACACGGGAGGCGGTGGCCCGGGACACCCCGGCGCGCGCCGCGACGGCCTCCAGGGTGGGGCGGGTGCCGGGACGCGGTTCGGGCACGGGTGGCTCCTCCAGGATGCGCATGGGCGGGCGGCCTCGCCGGACAGCAGGGTAACCGCTGCGAAGCCCGCGTAAGCGCGGCACCCGAGGACCTCGGGGTCAGTGGGCCTTGATGGCCTGGTAGGCGTTACCGGGTACGTCGCGGGGTGATGCCGCGCACAGTGGACAGCACCCTGCCCAGTGCCAGCACGCTCAGGCCGAACATCAGTATGCCCAGGGGGACATGGAGCGACGGCATGTGCGCGATGCCGAGGATCACCTGCACCGAGGCGAGCGCGAGGAAGCCGGACGCGTACAGGATGGGGCGGGGGGAACCGCCGCCCGGCCGCCATGCCAGGATCGCGGCGAGAACGTACAGCATCGACGCGCCGTACATCACGCGCGATCCGACATCGTGCAGTACCGCGCCGAGGGATGAGGACAGCAGCATCCCGGCGGTGACCGCCTGGAAGAAGAGGGCCGAGGTCTGCAAGGCGATCGCTATGCGCAGGAATGCGGATCCGCCCGGTGCTGTCGTCGTCTGTACGGCCATGATGTGGTCCTCTCCTCCGCCTCGCGGCAGTGGCTCGGTAATCTGTCAGCAGTCCGACGACGTGGGCCCGCGAAATGTGAGGTGAAGCGTCAACCTCACAACCCGGTATGGCGTTTCGCCTTGGGTGAGGGGGCGGAAGCAGATGAGGAAACCAGGGAGCGCGCCGCTACATGAGTACATTGTCCGAGCCGGCGCACGACCGGTCTGAGCCAGGCCCGAGCGTGATCGTCGGCGAGCGGCGCCAGCTGATCAATCTTGCCTATCGGCTGCTCGGCTCGCTGGCCGAGGCCGAGGACGCGGTGCAGGAGGCCTACGCCCGCTGGTACTCGATGTCGCGGCGGCAACAGGAGGCCATCGCCTCGCCCGGCGCCTGGTTGACGACGGTGGCCAGCCGGGTGTGCCTGGACGTGCTCGGCTCGGCGCGGGTCCGGCGCGAGCACTACGTCGGCGCGTGGATACCCGAGCCGCTGCCCGACCGTACCGAGTGGATCAGCGGACGGACGGGCGGCGGCAGGGCCGAGCCGGCCGACCCCGCCGACCGGATCACCCTGGACGAGTCGGTGAGCATGGCCTTCCTCGTCGTACTGGAGTCGATGACGCCGGCCGAACGCGTGGCGTTCATCCTTCACGACGTCTTCAGGTACCCCTTCGCGGAGGTCGCCGCGATCATCGGACGCACGCCCGCGGCCTGTCGGCAGCTGGCGTCCTCGGCCCGTCGGCGTGTGCGGGACGCGCACGCCCCAGTGGCTCCGTCGTCCGGGCAGGCCGGTCTGGTGCGGCACTTCAAGGAGGCGTGGGAGGCCAAGGACATCGAGGCCCTCGTCGGCCTCCTCGACCCCGACGCCGCGATGGTCGCCGACGGTGGCGGCATGGTCGGCACCGTCCTGCACCCGGTCGAGGGCAGCGAGCTCATCGCCGCCTATCTGATCCACATCGCCGACAAGGCTCCTGGACTGACGCTCCTGGAGCGGACGGTCAACGGCCGCCCCGGACTGGTCGCCCAACACACCGGCGTCACCGTGACCGTGGCCGCGTTCGGCCTCGCCGGAGACCGCATCACCCGCATCTGGGCGGTCCGCAACCCGGAGAAGCTCCGTGCGTGGACCGAGAACCGCCGGCTCTGATCCGGCGCCACACCCAGGCGGCCGGACGGTGCCGGCGTTGCCGAGGTGTACGCCCGCACCGCGTCGGCGCCGCGCCCGCCCCGCGCCCCCCCGCACCCGCGGTGCGTCTCGTCGAGGGGCCCGTCACGCCGCCCGCCGGGGCGGCCGGTGTGGGGGAGCGCGGGTGCGAGGGTGCAGGCGTGCGCCGCTCTCCGCTCAGTGTCCGAAGTTGAACCAGTTGACGTTCACGAAGTCGGCGGGCTGGCCGCTGGTGAAGGTCAGGTAGACGTCGTGCGTGCCCGTGACCGCGGCGATGTTCGCGGGCACCGTACGCCAGCTCTGCCACCCGCCCGTGCCCGCGATCGAGAAGCTCCCGACCGGCGCGGCGCTCCGGCTGTCGAGCCGTACCTCGACGAGCCCGCTGACCCCGCCGGCCGCGCCGCTCGCCACGCGCCCGTAGAACTGCGTCGCCGGTGCGGAACCGAAGTCGACGGCCCTGAACAGGGCCCAGTCGCCGTTGCCGATCGTCGTGATGTCCTGGCCGCCGCCCGCGTCCGCGGTGGACTCCTTGAGCACGCCCGCCTGGCCGTCGTACGACTCGGCCTGGATCGCGGTGTACGCGTCGCGGTTGCCGGGCGGCGGGGTGGTCGGGGGCGTCGTCGGCGGAGTGGTCGGCGGTGTGGTGGGAGGTGTGGTGGGCGGCGTCGTGCCTCCGGTCGAACGCAGGACGGACACGTAGTCGACGACCATGGGATGGCCGGGCTCGGTACCCGCGTCGGGACCGCCGCCGAAGGCGTCGACGAAGCCGCCGCCCATGGCCACGTTGAGGATGATGAAGTAGCCGTGGTTCGTGGCGTTGGTCCAGGTGGTCGCGTCGACCTGATTCGCCCGTACCGTGTGGAAGTTGACGTCGTCGACGTAGAAGCGCATCTCCTCGACCGCGGTCGAGCGGTCCCACTCCACGGCGTAGGTGTGGAAGCCGGCCTGGCAGCTCGTGCCCGGGCAGACGTGTTGGCCGCCGATGCCGGACGTCTCGTTGCAGGGACCTCCGGGGCTCGTGCCGCAGTGCAGGGTGGCCCAGACGGTGTTGATGCCCTGGACGTTCTCGAGGATGTCGATCTCACCGATGCCGGGCCAGTTCCACCAGTTGCCCCGGTAGGGGGTACCGAGCATCCAGAACGCCGGCCAGTAGCCCCTGGCCGCCGGGCCGGTCACGTTCGGCATCTGGATGCGCGCCTCGGTGCGGAGCGTGCCGCCCGCCGGGGGCTGGAAGTCGGCCCGCCGGGTTTCGATGCGGCCGGACGTCCAGTTGCCGGCCGCGTCGCGCCGCGGCGTGATGCGCAGGTTGCCCGCGCCGTCGAGGGAGACGTTGGAGGGGTCGGCGGTCATCGTCTCGATCTCGCCGGTACCGAAGTTGGCGGGTCCGCCCGGGTAGCTGGTGCCGGTGGTGTACTGCCACTCGGCGGTGTTCACGCCCGATCCGGCGGGTCCGTCGAAGTCGTCCAGGAACACCCGGGACCAGCCGGCCGGTGTGGGGGGAGCCGCGGCGTTGGCGGGCAGGGTGACGCCGGCGGCCGCTGCCGCGACCACGGCGATCGTGCTCAGCGCGGCCAGGACGGCCCGCCGGACCGTCGGTCGTCTGCTGCCGGATATCTCACGCATGGGTGCCCTCTCTGAAGCGCGGTGAGGCGCGGGTGCGGGGAAGAGCCGGGGGCCACCGTTCTGAGAGCGCTCTCAAGGGTGGCCGCTGGACACTGTGCTCCGCGCCCTCGCGGGCGTCAAGAGATGGAACCTGGAAAGGGCCTGCGGGGAGGGGGAGTTCAACCAGTGAATGCGCGCGCGTCGAGGACCGCTGCGAGGCCGCCCGCGGAACCGGCAGCGACCCGCGCGCGAAACGGCTGCGATGCCGCCGCGACATGCCGCGAAACTTGCGCCGCGAAGCTTCCGCCGCGACGCGGGCCGCCGGGACACGGCCGCGACACCGCCCCCGGGACCCGAGCGGCGACATGGCGGCGGCTGAGCGGCGACATGGCCGCGGCGACCGGACGGTGCCGGACGGACGGTGCCGGACGGCGGTCTCACCCATGCGGCCCAACCCCCGCGCCTCAACGCGGCGGGCCGAGCACCTCCTCGGCACCGGGGAGCTCGTGGACGGACGCCGCCGTCCCGGTCAGCGGCAGCAGCCCGGCCAGCGGGCACGGCACGGGCGTCTCGTGGTCGACCTCCCACTGCCCGACCACGTTCCCGCCGGCGTGGTCCACGGTGCAGACGGCGTACAGATGGCCGGAGCAGCCCCGGCAGAGCAGGGGCCGGTGGCCGGTCACGGCCGGTCCGCCGGGAGCGCCGGGAGTGCCACGGCCGCGCGGACGGTGCGGCCCGAACCCCGCCCGGAGCGCGACCTGGAGGAGCGGACCGGGCTCTTCCCCGGCGTGCCGGGTCCACCGCGCGCTTGTAGCGTCGGTCGCGACAGGAGTCCTGGTGATCCGACAGGAGTCCCCCGGCCGGTTCGCGCATGCGGAACACGTCCCGTCAGCGCGCCGAGCCACCCGTGTGCCGCCCGCGTCGACGCCGAACCGGTCCGCCCCTCGCGACGCGACCGGGCGCACGCGCAGCCCCCGTGAGAGAGGCCGTGCCGATGTCGAACGATGTCCCGATAGCGAGCCTGCTGCGTGTGGAGAGGGGCGTGGCCGCCCCTGAGGAACTGGCCGCCATAGCGGTCGTCATCGCGTGTTACGCGCATCGGAACTCCCTCGGCCGCGACCGTGAGCACGACGCCGCGAGCGGCGCGGACTCCGGGTCCGGCCGCCGCCGCACCGTCCGGCCGGACGCCGGCTGCTGGGCAGGCTGCTGGGCCTGCCGCTGAGCCCCTTCCGCCGGCCGCCCGCAGGGCCGGCGGAAGGGGGGACGAGGTGGTCACGCCCGGCGCAGCACCGTAGAGAGGACCTCGTGCAGGGCCGCCCGGGGGTCGGCCACGGCGCCTTCGGAGCGCCAGGCCACGAACCCGTCCGGCCGTACGAGCACGGCGCCCTCGGCGCTCATCCGGTGGACCTCGGTCCAGTCGGCCGCGCCCTCCTGGACCAGGTCGGCATCCGGCCCGGAGCCGATGGTGTAGGCGTCCAGCCGCGCCGGCAGTTCCTCGGCGACCTGCTCCGCGGCCGCCCGCCACGGCGTCCCCGCCGCGCTGAGCAGTACGAAGGAGCGCTCGTACAGGTCCAGGGTGGAGAGCCGCTCACCGCCCCTGGTCAGCCACATGTGCGGGGCCCGGGTCCCGGTGTCGCCGGTCATCCGCAGCGTCTCCGGGATGACGGGCCGTCCGGGCTCCCCGCCCACGAAGGCGCCCTGCGGGTAGCAGTAGCCCATGGCGGTGGTGAGGACCCCGCTGCCCGGCCCGCCGCCCATGGTGGGCGGCGGCGCGTACCCGGGGTGGCTGTGTTCCGCCGAACGGGCCGACGCCCGCTCGCTGGTGGCCCGGGCGACCGGCAGTCGCTCGGCCTCGTAGGTGTCGAGCAGCTCGATGCCTGCCGACCCCTCCAGCACCGCGGCGATCTTCCACGCCAGGTTGTGGGCGTCCTGGATGCCCGTGTTGGAGCCGAAGGCCCCGGTGGGGGACATCTCGTGGGCCGCATCACCGGCCAGGAACACCCGTCCGGTCGAATACTGCTCCGCCACCCGTTCGGCGGCATGCCACGGCGCCTTGCCGCCGATCTCCACATCCAGGTCGGGTACGCCGATCGCCTCGCGGATCTGATCCACGCACCGCTCGTCGGTGAAGTCCTCCAGGGTTTCGCCCTGGTCCGGGTGCCAGGGGGCGTGGAAGACCCACTGGGTCTGGTTGTCCACCGGCAGCAGCGCCCCGTCCGCCCCCGGCCGCATCAGGTAGCAGACGATGAAGCGCAGATCGCCCAGCACCTTGACCAGCTGCTCCGAGCGGAACGTGACGCTGACGTTGTGGAACAGCTCTCCGTTACCCGTCTGGGGGATCCGGAGGGCTTCCCTGACGGGGCTGCGCGGACCGTCCGCCGCGATCAGGAAGTCGGCGCGCACCGTGACGTGCTCGCCCGTCTTGCGGTCCTTCACCACGGCGTTCACCCCCGTGGCGTCCTGGTCGAAGCTCATCAGTTCGGTGGAGAACCGGATGTCGGCGCCCTGCGCGCGGCTCTGCGCGGCCAGCACCGGCTCGATGTTGTTCTGGCTGCACAGGCACCAGCCGGTCGGACTGAAGCGGGCCAGCGCCCCGGACGGATCGATCGACTTGATCAGCCAGTTGTGGTCGCTCCTGTCGGTCAGTGAACGGGCTTGCAGAATGCCCTCAATGCCCTCCAGTACGGACGCCGCCCGGCGGATCGCGCGCTCCGCCCCGGCTGTGCGGAACAGCTCCATCGTCCGGGCGTTGATGCCACGGCCGCGCGGGTGCGGGGACGTACCGGAGTGCTTCTCGACCAGCAGGTGCCTCACTCCGTGGCGGCTCAGGAAAAGCGAGGTGGACAGGCCCACGAGGGAGCCGCCCACGACGAGAACCGGTACGCGAACATCGGCGTTGTCTTCCATCAGCTGCGGGCTCCTGTTTTCTGTGTGGGGGAGTGGACTCTTTATGCCCCCGATCCGAGATAAGGCCCGGTTGATTCGCCGGTTGTCACCCGCTTGATCCGGACATGTAGCGGTACGTCGCCACCCGGATGACGATGAGCGACAGCGGCTCCCCCTGAGACGCGCCGGCCTGCCACCCCCTTGGAGGCGGCCGCCGGCCCGGGCGGTCGCCACCGGTGACGGACGAGGGGTCCGTACGCGATGGATCTCCACCCCCTCATGAAGGAGTGAGTAGATGACAACCACCCTGTCCGAACGGGTGTCGCAGTCAGCCTTCGACGGCTCCATGCTCCGGGTCGTGCTGCTGATGGATCTCCACGAGGGGACCCAGCAGCGGTTCTTCGAGGCGTACGAGCAGCTCCGCCACGACATCGCGTCGGTCCCGGGCCACATCAGCGACCAGCTGTGCCAGTCCTTCGAGGACCCTTCGCAGTGGCTCATCACCAGCGAGTGGGAGAGCGCCCCGCAGTACCTCGCGTGGGTCAACAGCGAGCATCACGCCGAACAGGTGAAGCCGCTGGGGGCGTGCGCCCGCACGATGCGCCCGCTCAAGTTCACCGTCCTGCGCGAGACCGGCCGCGGCTACGACCATGCGGCCCGCCCCGTCACGGCGCGCCTGCAGTCCACCCCCCGCCTGGGCGCCGGGATCGTGCGCCACGCCCTCACCTTCACCGTCAAGCCGGGCAGCGAGAAGCAGGTGGCGGACATCCTCTCCAGCTACGCCTCGCCGGCGGCCCGTGTCGACGACCACACCCGCCTGTGCCGTACGTCGCTCTTCATGCACGGCAACCGGGTCGTACGGACGGTGGAGGTCCAGGGTGACCTGGTGACGGCCCTGCGGCACGTCTCCGAGCAGCCTGAGGTGCGCGCGGTCGAGGAGGCCATCAATCCCCACCTCGAACAGGACCGGAACCTGAACGACCCCGAGTCCGCCCGGATGTTCTTCATGCGCGCCGCGCTCCCGGCGGTCCACCACATCGCCGCGCCGGAGCCCGACTCCGCCGACGTGCAGCGGCACGCGCTCTTCTACCAGGCCAAGCCCGGCTGCGGTACGGCCCTCGCCAAGTTCCTCGCCCGGCAGGACGAGGCGGCCGCACACCGCCCGGCGAGCCCCGTTCGGAGCAGCAGCATCTTCCAGCGTGACGACATCGTCGTCCGTCTCATCGACGTGCGCGGCCCGCTCGACGCCGAGCCGGAGACCACCTTCGGCGTCTCGGGGCCGCGCAAGGCAGCGGTGCTCGACCGGCTGACGGCCCCGGCCGAGGGGCGGGTCCGCGCCGCGCACCACACCATGAACCTGATCTCCGACCGCCGGGCCCCCGCGCAGTCCTGATCCTCCCCGGTCCACCGTTCCCCGAGCCCCCGGCTCCCTCCCCTCAACCCCTCTCCCCTCATCCCCCACCCCATCCCCGCATCCGCGCCAGGCCCTGACCACACGCCAGGAGGAACCCGCCATGACCAAACAGCGCCCACGCATCGTGGACCTCAGCGAGACGCCGCCGAACCGCCGGCGCGGCGGTGACCTGAGGGCCGTGCTCACCCCGACCTCGGTGGGTTCCACCAGCGGCTTCATGGGTCTGGCCCTCATGGCCCCCGGCGAGTCGATCGCCGAGCACTACCACCCGTACTCCGAGGAGTTCGTGTACGTGGTCAGCGGCCGGCTGGAGGTCGACCTCGACGGCGAGACCCACCCGCTGCGCACCGACCAGGGGCTGTTGGTCCCCCTCAACGTGCGCCACCGGTTCCGCAACGTCGGGGACACCGAGGCCCGCATGGTCTTCCACCTCGGCCCGCTCGCCCCGCGCCCCGAGCTCGGGCACGTGGACACCGAGCAGGCCCCGCACCCGGAGGGCACCGCCTGGGAGCAGCCGCCGGACCGCACGGGGGTGGTCTCATGACCCGCCGGCGGGTGGCCGTCACCGGAGTCGGCGTCGTCGCACCCGGCGGCATCGGCGTCCGCGACTTCTGGGACCTGTTGTCGAACGGCCGTACCGCGACACGGGGCATCAGTCTTTTCGACCCGACGGGATTCCGCTCCCGGATAGCCGCGGAGGTCGACTTCGACCCCGCCGCGCACGGCCTCGGCGAGGACGAGACGGCCCGGGCGGACCGGTACATCCAGTTCGCCCTCGTCGCCGCCCGTGAGGCCGTCCGCGACGCGGGCCTCGACCTCACCACGGACGAGGCCTGGCGGACCGGCGTGTCCCTCGGCACGGCAGTCGGAGGCACCACCCGACTGGAGCACGACTACGTCGCCGTGAGCCAGTCCGGCGCCTGGTGGGATGTGGACGAGAAGCGCGCCGGGCCCCACCTGAACCGGGCCTTCACGCCCGCCACCCTCGCCTCCGCCGTCGCGGAGGAGACGGGCGCGCGCGGCCCGGTCCAGACCGTCTCCACCGGCTGCACCTCCGGACTCGACGCCATCGGGTACGCCGTCCACTCCATCGCGGAGGGCCGGATGGACGTGTGCATCGCCGGCGCCTCCGACTCACCCATATCGCCGATCACCGTGGCCTGCTTCGACGCCATCAAGGCGACCTCGCCGAACAACGACGACCCGGCCCACGCCTCCCGGCCGTTCGACGCAGACCGGGACGGGTTCGTCCTCGGCGAGGGCGGCGCCGTCCTCGTACTCGAAGAGCTGGAACACGCCCGCGCCCGCGGTGCGACCGTCTACTGCGAGATCGGCGGGTACGCCACCTTCGGCAACGCCCACCACATGACCGGGCTGACCGCCGAGGGCCTGGAGATGGCCCGGGCCATCGAAACCGCCCTGGCCCAGGCCGGTATCCGCGCCGACGAGATCGACTACGTCAACGCGCACGGTTCCGGCACCAAGCAGAACGACCGCCACGAGACGGCGGCCGTCAAGCGGGTCCTCGGCGACCACGCCTACAAGACGCCGATGACCTCCATCAAATCCATGGTGGGTCACTCCCTCGGCGCCATCGGAGCGATCGAACTCGCGGCCTGCGTACTCGCCATGACCCACCAGGTGGTACCGCCGACCGCGAACTACGAGACGCCCGACCCCGAGTGCGACCTGGACTACGTGCCCCGCGTCGCCCGCGGCCGGAAACTGCGCAGCGTGCTCTCCGTGGGCAGCGGCTTCGGCGGCTTCCAGTCCGCCGTGGTCATGACCCGGCCGAAAGAGGAGGTCTCGTGACCAGCCGTACGGTCATCACGGGCATCGGGGTCATCGCGCCCAACGGCGTGGGCGCCGACGCCTTCTGGAAGGCGACCCAGTCCGGCGTCAGTGTGCTGGACCGCGTCACCCGGGCGGGGTGCGAGCACCTGCCGCTGCGCGTCGCGGGCGAGGTCCGGGGCTTCGACCCGGGCGCCATGGTCGAGGACCGCTTCCTCGTCCAGACCGACCGCTTCACCCACCACGCCCTGGCCGCGGCCGATCTCGCCCTGGTGGACGCCCGGCTCGGCCGGGCCGACTACGAGGACGACCCCTTCTCCGTCGGCGTCGTCACCGCAGCCGGCTCAGGCGGCGGCGAGTTCGGCCAGCGCGAGCTGCAGCACCTCTGGGAGCAGGGGCCGCGGTTCGTGGGCCCGTACCAGTCGATCGCCTGGTTCTACGCGGCGAGCACCGGCCAGATCTCCATCCGCCGCGGGCTGAAGGGCCCCTGCGGGGTCGTGGCCAGCGACGAGGCGGGCGGGCTGGACGCCTTCGCGCACGCCGCCCGGGCGATCCGCCAGGGCAGCCGGGCCATGCTGGTCGGGGCCACGGAGGCACCCCTCGCGCCGTACTCCATCGTCTGCCAGCTGGAGTACGAGGGACTGAGCACCCTGGACGACCCCGAGCGCGCCTACCGGCCGTTCACCGCGAAGGCCTGCGGGTTCGTCCCCGCGGAGGGCGGCGCGATGTTCGTCGTCGAGGACGAGGACGAGGTCCGCCGCCGCGGCGCCACCGTACGCGCCGTCCTGGCGGGCCACGCCGCGACCTTCACCGGCACCCGGCGACGGGACGAGTCCGGCGAGGGGCTGGCCCACGCCATCCGCGGCGCCCTGCGGGAGGCCGCGTGCGCTCCCGAGGAGATCGACGTGGTCTTCGCCGACGCCCTCGGAACCCCGGAGGCCGACACGGCGGAGGCGGCCGCCATCGCCGACGCCCTCGGCGGACACGGGCAGAAGGTGCCGGTGACGGCCCCCAAGTCCGGTACCGGCCGGGCGTACTGTGCGGCGCCCGCCCTCGACACCGCGGCCGCGGTCCTGGCGCTGGAGCACGGCGTCGTGCCGCCGACCCCGAACGTCTACGACGTGTGCCACGACCTCGACGTGGTGACCGGCAGCGCCCGCTCCGCGGAGCTGCGCACCGCACTCGTCCTCAGCCGCGGCCGGATGGGATCGAACTCCGCACTCGTCATCCGCAAAGGCTCCCCGGCGACCACGTAGTCGGAGTGGTTCGGCGGGACCCGTCGCAGTCCCCTCGCAGGAAGGAGAACCCGCATGTCCGACCGACTGACCCTGGAGGAGCTGGCGGCGCTGATGAAGACCGCCGGCATCACCGTCGACCCGGCCGAGATGGCGCGCCGTCCCGACTCGGCCTTCGACGAGTACGGCCTCGATTCGCTGGGCCTGCTCGGCATCGTCGGTGAACTGGAGAACCGGCGCGGGCGGGCACTGCCCACCGACGCCGACCGCTGCAAGACCCCCGGGGAATTCCTCGACCTCGTCAACAACAGCCTGATGACCGGAGCTTGAGATGCCAGGACACACCGAGAACGAGATCACCGTCAACGCGCCCGTGGACGTCGTGTGGGAGATGACCAACGACCTCGCGAGCTGGCCGCAGCTGTTCAGCGAATACGCGTCGCTCGAGATCCTCGAGCAGGAGGGGGACACCACCCGGTTCCGCCTCACCATGCACCCCGACGAGAACGGCAAGGTGTGGAGCTGGGTCTCGGAGCGCACGGTCGACCGCAAGTCCCTCTCGGTCCGGGCCCGGCGGGTGGAAACCGGCCCGTTCGCGCACATGGACATCCACTGGCAGTACTTCAAGGTGCCCGGTGGCACCCGGATGAAGTGGACCCAGGACTTCGCGATGAAGCCGGACGCGCCGGTGGACGACGCGTGGATGACCGACAACATCAACCGCAACTCCCCAATCCAGATGGCGCTCATCCGGGACAAGATCGAGCAGCGCGAGCGCGAGAACCGCACTCCCGCCGTCAGCCGTCTCTGAAGCGAAAGGCAGCCACCCGGATGAACCAGATGCACCGCGCCCTCATCGTCGCCCGCATGGCGCCGGGGTCGGCCCCCGACATCGCCGAGCTCTTCGCGACCTCGGATGCGGGGGAACTGCCGCACCTGGTAGGGGTCTCGCGCCGCAGTCTGTTCCAGTTCGGCGACGTCTACATGCACCTGATCGAGGCGGACCGGCCGCCCGGCCCGGCCATCGCGAAGGTCACCGAACACCCGGAGTTCCGGGACCTCAGCGACCGGCTCACCGCCTACATCAGCCCGCACAACCCGGAGACCTGGCGCAGCCCGAAGGACGCCATGGCCCACGAGTTCTACCGCTGGGAGAACCCCGGCGCGAAGTGACCCGCGGCCCGGACGGGACCCGCACACCGGAGTGTGCGGGTCCCGCCGTGCGTGGCCCGCCCACCGCAGGTTCCTTGCACGTGCCCGACAGCGCAGAGAGCAGGAGACGGCATGAACCCGACAGACAACGACCACTTCCCGGCGGATCCGGCGCGGCCGCACGACGACGTGCGCGCCCGTGCATCCCTGCGCGCACTCGTCCTGTCCGGCTCCTCGCGCACCGGATCGGTCAACGCCCGCCTCGCGGCCCTGGTCGCCGCCCAGGTGGTCAGGGCCGGCGCCGAGGCCGACGCCGCCACGCTGGGCGACTTCCCGATGCCCCCGTACGACGGCGACGCGGAGGCCGGCGAGGGGCTGCCGAAGGGCGCCCTGGACCTCTGCCGGCGGATCGAGGACGCGCAGGCGCTGATCATCGCCTCGCCCGAGTACAACGCCTCCGTCCCGGGCGTGCTGAAGAACGCCATCGACTGGGTCTCCCGCTACCGCCCGCAGCCCTTCAAGGACAAGCAGACCCTGCTCGTGTCGGCCTCGCCCTCGATGGTCGGCGGCAACCGCGGACTCTGGGCCCTGCGCGTACCGCTGGAACACCTCGGCGCCCGCGTCTACCCCGACATGTTCAGCCTCGCCAACGCCCACCACGCGTTCACCGAGGACAGCGCACTCGCCGACGCTGCCCTCGGCGAGCGGCTCACCGCGACGATCGGCTCCTTCCTCGACCTCGCCGAGGCCGACACCCGCTACCTGTGCCTCCAGCGCCGCTGGTACGAGTTCCTGGGCGACAGCACCGACGCCCCGGTGACCGCCCGCGCCCAGGACTGATCATCATCGGCCACAGGGCGTGAGCTATGTTGGAGCGCGAGTGACGTGAGAAGGAGGCCCTCCGGTGTCATCGGGGCAGCGGGCACGCGCACAGGCGGCTGCGATCAAGCCGAGCGGCCAGCCGAGCGGTCAGTCGTCCGAAGAGGTCCGCCCTCCGGCCGACCGGCTCCTCGCGCTCTTCGACGGCCGCCGCCTGTCCCCGGGCCAGCGCCGCATCGCCCAGTACCTGATCGACCATCTCACCGAAGCCGCGTTCCTCTCGATCACCGAGCTCGCCGAACGGGTGGGCGTGAGCCAGCCCTCCGTCACCCGGTTCGCCGCCTCCCTCGGCTTCAGCGGCTACCCCGCCCTGCGCGACGTGCTCCAGCCGATCGCGCTGAGCGCGGTCGCCGGCGCCACGGACACCCGCGAGCAGATCCGCCGCAACGAGCTGCAGGCGGCCGTCGACGCCGAGATCGACAACCTGGAGAACGTGCGTCGGCTGCTCGCCGACACCAACCAGGTGCTGGACATCGGCCGCGAACTGGCCGCCTCGGTGCCCCTGACCGTCCTCGGCCTGCGGATCTCGGTCTCTTTGGCGGAGTACTTCGCCTACGCCGCCCGGCGCATCCACCCCGACGTCCGCCTGGTGACCCGCGGCGGCAGCGTCGCCTTCGACGCACTGCTCCAGTCCAGAGCGGCCGGCGGCACCTGGGTGCTCGCGTTCGCCATGCCGCGGCACGCCAAGGAGACCCTGGCCGCCATCCGGGCAGCCCGCAGCACGGGGCTGCGTGTGGTCCTGATCACGGATCCCACGCTGGGGCCGCTGGTGGACGAGGCGGACGTGGCCTTGACGGCGGGGACCGGATCCCGCCTGGTGTTCGACTCGTACGCGGCGCCCGGGATGCTGTCCGCGGCGCTGTTGCAGGCGATGGCCGACGCGGACCCCGAGCGGACGCAGGCGCGCCTGGAGGACTACGAGCACGTGGCCGATCAGCACGGCTTCTTCCTGTAGGCCTTCCCGCCCACTTCACCAGGAGATATTCAGTCGTCGAGGTGCATGAAATTTTTCATACTCTTGCTTACTCGACGGTATATATGTTTACTGGCGACGGCGCTCCTGATCCACCAGATGCCAAGGAGGACGACCCCACGTCCTCTCGAACGTACGCGCGGCACGACGAACCTCCTCACGTCGCGACCGCGTGTCGAGTCCAGGCTTTCGGATCCTGCAGAGCGCCCATGGCGGCCTCGGTCAACCCCTGGGCCGAGGCCGCCCCCAGAACGTCTCGATCAGAGTTCGACACCACTCGGAAGTGACGAGAATGCCCCAGACGGCCACGTTTACGCTCAGCCCGGACTGGCCCATGCAGGTCAAGGCGCCCGGGACGCACGACTGGGAACGCACGGCCACCCGCTGGCTGCGGGACCTCCTCCCGGCCCGTTACGGCGGCTACCTCACGCTGACCCGCCACCATGCGCTCCTGGCCCGGCACGTCCAGCTCCAGCTGCAGCACGAGATGCGCGCGGTGCGGACGGCTCTGCAGACCAGCCGCGCGGAGCTGCCCACGATGGGCATAGCCGAGTCGGTCATCGAGAACTCGATCAAGATGTACGCGGTGGAGCTGGAACAGCTCAGCCGCCTCTCCCGCGGCGCGCGACTCGTCTCGGACGCGCTCCTCGTGGGCACCCCCGCCCAGCGCCGGCGCTGAGGGCGCGGGCGAGCGCTGAGGGCGCGGGGGGACGGCGTGGGCGGCGCGGCGACGTGGGCGGCGCGGCGACGTGGGCGGCGCGATGGTGCGGGCGGCATGGCGGTGCAGGCGGCACGGCGGTGCGGGCGGTCCTATGCGGGCTGCCAGGAGCGGAGTCTGGCGGCCACGTCGAAGACCCTGACGCGCAGCATGCGGATGTCGGTGATGAGGTCGCGCCAGTGCTCGTACGAGGCCTCCACCGCCTTGCCGGAGGCCTCGATGTACGCGACGGCCACCCCGTAGGCGAAGTACTCGTTGGAGTCGGGGAGCGGCCGCAGCAGGACGATCGCATCGAGCAGGGCGGCCGCACGCCAGTAGGCGTCGGGGTCGTCCACCTCCAGGCTGGGCGTGTTCACCCGGTGCCGGGCGACGGCGGCGACCAGAGCGGAGTGGTCGGCCACCTCCACGTCCTTGAACAGCCCCTCCTGCCGCTCCAGCAGCCAGCGGTGATCGATGTGCAGTTCCACGCGTCCGAGTATCCCCGCCCGAGGCCCGGCCGGGGGGCGTTTCGGGCCGGGCGGGACGCCCGGGAGGTGCGACTCAGGCCATATGCGGCCGGGGCGGTCCGGGCCGGTCACGGATCCAAGCCGCAGAAGGGCGGGGCGAGTTGGCCCCGGATGCCGGGAGAGGGGTCCTGGGCTGGGCGGAAGGCCCCGAATCTGACCCGCGCAGGGGTGTTCCGCCGGAGACGCTTTGCCTCCTACGGTCTGTGCACCACAGTTCCGGACCAGGAGGCAGCGTGAAGCGCGAGATCGACATCGACCAGCTGGTGACGGCGATGAAGGCGGTCGACGAGGCGGGGCGGCTCTTCGAGGAGGCGCACGCCGTGTACGAGGCGCGCGGCCTCAAGCGGAACAGCGACGACTTCAAGGTGGCCGGCGGTTCCGTCCAGACGCTGCAGGGCGCCGAGGAGATGGCACTCGGCACCCGCAAGTTCCTCACCGAACTCGCACTGATCGCCGGCTACGCGGCCGCCGGCCTCGAGGACCGCGTGAGCGGAAGATCGGCGACGGCCCGGGCCGGTTTCACCGGCCTCTCCGGCGGAGGGGCCCGGATGGCCCGCCCCCTGCTCGAGCCGACCCTGCGGGGACTGCGGCTCCTGCTGGCCGTCGACTTCTTCGAGCCCGCGTTCAAGGCCGAGATAGAGGAGGTCGTGCAGGCGGAGAAGGCGACTTACCCCGACCCCTCGATGTTCCGCATTCCGGCCGCGCCGGACCGTGCCGCCACCATCGGCCGTACGCCCTGAGCTCCCGGGGTGCCGGGCCGGGCCGACGGAGCGAGGCTGGGGGTATGCACCATGCGCCCGTCGTCGTGCACCGGATCTTCCCGTCGGGAGGCCGTCTGGTGACCCTGCGGACCCCGAGCGGAGAAGAGTCCCTCGGCCTCGCCCGCTCCGACGAGGACGTCATCGAGTTCCTGCGGCGGGCCGGCATGCCGGACCCCGACGACGTGGTCCTCAGCGGCGTAGAGCTGGTGGAGTGGGAGTGGGACACCCCTCACGTGTACGAGGCGGACCCGCCGACCGACGACCTCCCCTGACGGCCGACGCGCCCTATGCCGACGGCCGAGCCCCGGCGGCGGTGACGGGAACCGGGCCAAGGCGGACAAGGACCCGGCCGAATGGCTCCCCGACCACCACCTACCACTGCAGGCGCGTGACCGGCTGGGTCGAGGCCAAACTCCGCTGGGGCCGGGCCGCCGACGCCAGCTCGGCCATGACCACCTCGACGTGGGGACCTGCGCTGGACGCGAACGTGGCGGCCCTACGGACACACAATGCAGTGACCTCGGCCGAGGAGCACGACGAGCAGTACAAAAGCACGTTGTCCCGAACGAAAAGAATGATGCGCACCATGAAATACACCGTCGCCATCGAGATCGCCCTGCCGCGGGAGAAGGTGGTCCAGCTGCTCGCCGACCCGGCACACCTGCCGAAATGGCTGCGGGGCCTGGTGGTGCACGAGCCGCTGAGTGGGGAGCACGGGCAGCTCGGCACCACGTCGCGGGTCGTGATGCAGATGGGCCAGCGGAGGATCGAGTGCACCGAGACCATCACACGCCGGGAACCGGCAGACCTGCGCGAGATCCCGAAAACGAGCGTCGTTCACTTCGACCGCGAGATCGTCGGCGAGGGCATGTGGAGCGCCGTGCGCGACCGACTGACCGAGGCCGGCCCGGAAACGACGCTCTGGGAGAGCGAAAACGAATACCGGTTCAGCGGCTTTCTGATGAAGCTGGTGGGACTTCTGATGCCGGGCGCCTTCCGCAAGCAGTCGCGACAGCACATGCAGGACTTCAAGGCGTTTGCCGAGCAGGGAAAGGACGTCCGCGAGGCGACGTGCTGAGCTGCCGTGGCGGGGCGTCCGGCGTCTGACGACGTGGCGTGTTGATCTTCCCTTCGTTCGTAGATGACCCGACCGCTGGGGCAAGCTCCACCGGCGCTGTCTGGAGATGTCCGTTGCCGAAGGCGGCGAGGCCGGCGCTGCGGCGCGCGAAACGCTCCGCAGCCATCCAGGCATCTGTCCGGAGTGGGCGCGGCGTTCGGGAGCGGAACGGCCGCGGCGGCAGCCGCCTGAGGTGCGGCCGTGCCCCAGGCCTGGGCGGGCAGGGCGGCAGGAAACAGGGGCGGGGTGCCGAGGGGCTCGCGGGCAGCCCGCGTCGCATCAGGTTAATCGTTGATCGCTGCCGTCCGTGAACAGGACGAAGCTGCCCGTTTTCTCGCTTGGCCGGGTGACTTCGACCTGGACCGAGGCGACCATGTCGAAGAAGTCCACCTCGCCTCGGGCGCCGCGCTCGAGGGTTTCGCCGGCGACGGCGCCGGAGGCACGTACTTCTTCTGCGGTGAAGGTGGCGAGGACCGTCCCATCCTCTATGCCGACTCCGTAGGAGGTGCGGCTCTGGTTGCGATCGGCCTGCCCGAGCTCCTGCGGCTGCTGCTGGTCGCCCCATGGTGGCGCGACTGCCAGGCGTTCACGGACGAGGAGAGTCGCGGGCTCGTGGCCGAGTACCTGGAGGACATGCCGGATCTCGTGGCCCGGAGAGACCGTGCCGCGGCAGCCCTGGGCCTCGACCTGCCGGCCCAGGCAGAGGTCTTGGCCCGCTTGCGGGAGGTAGCTGTTCGGATGGGAGAGAAGTTCGTCCTCATCTTCACGCCGGAGGGCCACCCCTACGAGCCTCTCATCAGGAACTGAGACGCACCGCGGCAGCAAGCACGCGCCGTCCAGGCAACAGGGAGAGCCCACGGTGAGACCGCGCTGAGGTGGTAGGACGCCAAAAGTTGGGTGGTCGCGGATGAGGGCCCACAGGACGTCGAGGCGGCGGCTGATGGCGCTGCCCCGACCTCGGTGGCGCCCCCACCAGCCGTCCGCCACCACGGCAGCCCCACCAGGCCGGGTTTACTGGACCGTTTCTTCGAGGCGTTCGTCAAGGGCGGCTGGACCATCGAGTCGACCATGGCGGGCGGCGACGTCGCCCGGAGCAAGGCCACAGTCGACCTCCACTCCTGGACCATCGAATGGGGCGGCAAGGCGGGCCCCTGGCAGGGCGGCTACCGGTTGCACGGGAGCGGGGTCCTGGCGATCGAGACCCACGAAGGCCCGGCGGCACTCACCCGGGAGCAGGGCACCCAGGCCCACACGGTCCCGCACCAGGACCGCGGGCGACGGCCGGCGACTCTCGGTCACCTTCGCGCACGACAGGCTGACCGTCCGCCACATCGAGCCCTCGGGCAGCACCACCACCCACGTCTGCACCCGCGTCTGCACCCAGGCCTGAGCCCGGAAGGCGCCGGCCCGGGGATGACGCCGCTCAGGACGCACCGTCCTTCGGGCGGCCGAACTGCTCCTCCAGGACGGACAGCCGCCGCCAGTACTCGTCCTCGTCGATCTCACCGGAGGCGAAGCGCCGCCCGAGGATCGCGATCGGCGAGTGCCCGCCGTACGCCTCCCCGCGGTTCTGCCACGGCGCTCGGCGGCCGTGCCACACGGTGCGCCGCAGCACGGTGACGGCGCCGACGACGACCGCCGCCCAGATCAGCGGGAAGAGCAGGATCCACGGGCCGGGCCCCTCGTGGGCGAGGGCGGTGAGGGTGGTGAGGGTGTTCATCTCGGTTCATCTCCTCGGAAAGAGTGGTGTGTCGTCTCTCTCCAAGACTGGCCGCGGGAGGGCGCCGGGTCGTCGTACAGCCGGCTGCACCGCGCCTGCTTCCGCGGGAGTACGGGGACGGGCGCGACGGCGGACGTCAGCCGAGCCAGCCCGGCACGGGCGGCGACAGTGGATGTCAGCCGAGCCAGCCCGGCACGGGCGGCGACAGTGGATGTCAGCCGATCCAGCCGGGCCGGACCAGCCCCGACTCGTAGGCCAGGACGACCAGCTGGGCGCGGTCCCGGGCAGCGAGCTTGACCATGGACCGGCTGACGTGCGTCTTGGCGGTGAGCGGGCTGACGACCAGGCGGCGGGCGATCTCCTCGTTGGACAGGCCCATGCCCACCAGCGCCACCACCTCCCGTTCGCGGACGGTGAGCCGGTCCAGGCCCGCCGCTCCGGCGGGCCGTTTGGAGCGGGCCGCGAACTCCGCGATCAGGCGGCGTGTGACGCCCGGGGACAACAGCGCGTCGCCCGCGACCACCGCCCGGACCGCGCGCAGCAGCTCCTCCGGCTCGGTGTCCTTGACCAGGAAGCCGGGGGGCGCCGGACCGGATCGCCTCGAAGACGTACTCGTCGAGCTCGAAGGTGGTGAGCATGACCACGCGCACGGCGGCCAGCGACCTGTCCTCGGTGATCGTGCGGGTGGCGGCGAGCCGGTCCCGCACCGGCATCCGGATGTCCATGAGCACGACGTCGGGGCGCAGCTCCCGCATGAGCCGCACGGCCTGATCGCCGTCGGCGGCCTCGCCCGCCACCTCGATGTCGGGCTGGGCGTCGAGCAGCGCCCGGAACCCGGCCCGCACGAGCATCTGGTCGTCGGCGAGCAGCACGCGGATCACGGATCCTCCTCGAACGCGGCGGCCTTGAGCGGGAGCCTCGCCATCACGCGGAAGCCGCCGCCCGGACGTGGTCCCGCCTCGACGGAGCCGCCCAGGGCCATGGCCCGCTCGCGCATCCCGACGAGCCCGTTGCCACGGCCGCCCGAGGCGCCGCCGGTGGCCGGACCGTCGTCGTCCACTTGCAGCTCCACGGCGTGCGCCTGCCAGGTGAGGAGGACGCGGGCGGTGCGCGAACCGGAGTGCCGCACCACGTTGGTGAGTGCCTCCTGCACGATGCGGAAGGCGGCGAGGTCCACACCGGGAGCCAGCGTCCGGGCCTTCCCTTCGGCCGCGATCTCCACGCCGAGCCCGGCCGCTGCCGCCTGCTCTACGAGCTCGGGGAGGCGGTCGAGACCGGGCGCGGGGGTGCGTGGCGCCTCACCGGGGGAGCGTAGGGTGTCCAGGACCTGCCGGACCTCGCCCAGCGCCTCCCTGCTCGCCTCCTTGATGGTGGTGAGCGCCGTACGGGCCTGCCCGGGATCGGAGTCGAGCAGCGCCAGCCCGACCCCCGCCTGGACGTTGATCAGCGAGATGCTGTGGGCGAGCACGTCGTGCAGTTCACGGGCGATCCGCAGCCGCTCCTCGTCCACCCGGCGTATGTCGGCCGCCACCCGCTCGGCCCGCTCACGGGCCCACTGCTCCCGGCGTACCCGGACCAGCTCGGAGACGGCGAGGATCGCGAGCACCCATGCGGTGATGCCCGCTTCCCGGGGCCAGGGGGTCGGTCCGTCCCCGGCGGGCGGCAGCCATCGGTACAGCCAGTGGCCGGTGAGCAGATGGCCGGTCCAGAGGAGGCCGATGGCCCCCCAGGCCGCCCGGCGTGTCCGGCGACGACCGCGGCGAAGCAGGCCACGGCCAGGCTGAGGAAGACAGGCCCGTACGGATACCCGGCTGCGACGTAGACCAGGGTGACGACGCCGACTCCGTATGCCACGGCCACCGGATACCGGTACCGCACGACGAGCAGTGCCGGCCCGAGCAGCAGCAGGAGCCGCGCGAAGCCGTCGAGTGCCACCCGCCCGCTCTGCGTCTGGGCGGCCCATCCCGCGCCGATTTGCGCGATGACGGCGACGAGCAGCGCCGAGCGCCAGGCCGGGCCCCGCCCGGTCCGCTCCACCCATTGCCGCCACGGGGGACCCGGGCGCTCGCGCAGCTCTTCCATACAGCCACGCTAGTCCGCGCCCCCTCTCACCCGCGTCACTCCGGCGTAGCGTGTGAGGCGTACTCCCCACGTAGTACGCGGACCGGACGGGTCGTACGCGTACCGGGCCTTCCGGGCAGTACGCGTACCGGGCCCTTCCGGCCGGGCGGGCGTCTTCGCGCAGGCCGACGCCCTACGAACAGATCACGGGCACGGGCCGAACGGCGGCCTGGACCGCGGCGAGCTCGCGCACCGTGGCCATGTCGCTGAAGGGGAGCAGCTCCTCCCCGACGATCTGATAGGGCTCACTGCCCTTCCCGGCGATCAGGACGATGTCCTCGGGGCCCGCGGCCGACAGGGCGAACTCGATCGCCCGGCGTCGGTCGGCGAAGCGTTCGAAGGGGGTGCCGGTCGCCGCGAGGCCGGGCGCGACCTGGTCCAGGATGGCCTCGGGATCCTCGTTGCGAGGATTGTCCGAGGTGAGGACACAGAGGTCGGAATGGGTTCCGGCGATCCTCCCCATGTCGGCCCGCTTGGTGGTGTCCCGGTCGCCGCCGCAGCCGAACACGGTGACGACCCGGCCGCGCGCGAAGCCGCGGATCGTCGTCAGAACCTTCTCCAGGGAGTCCGGCGAGTGGGCGTAGTCCACGATCACGGAGGTGCCGAGCGGCGTCCGGAAGCGCTCGAACCGGCCCGGTACGGGAGGCATCCGGTCGAGCGCGGCGACCAGGGCGCCCAGATCGTGGCCCAGGACGTGACAGGCCGCGACGGTGGCCAGGGCGTTGGCCACCGAGAACCTGCCGGGGACGGGGATCGACGCCGGATACGCGCGCCCGCCGTGATGGAGGGTGAACCGCGTCCCGGCGGCACTCACGGCGAGGTCGGTGGCCCGGTAGTCCGCCGGGGCGTCGAGTGCGTACGTGGTCACCGCCCCGGGCATCATCGACCGGATCCCGGCGCCCACCGGGTCGTCGGCGTTGACCACGGCGTGCCGGCACAGGCCCTGGAACAGCCGGAGCTTGGCGTCCCGGTAGTTCGCCATCGTGCCGTGGTCGTCCAGATGGTCCTGCGTCAGATTCGTGAAGACGCCGACGTCGATGAAGGTACGGTCCACCCGGTGCGTCAGCAGGGCCATCGAGGTGGCCTCCAGCACCACGCTGCCGACGCCGCGGTCGCGCATGTGACCCAGCAGGTACTGCAGGTCCGGGGACTCCGGCGTGGTCAGCACCGAGCGCGGCATCGGGATCTGCTCGTCGCCGATCCGGCTGCCGGCGGTGCCGATGACCCCCACCTTCGCGCCCTCGGAGATCCGCAGGGCGGACTCGACCATGTACGACACCGAGGTCTTGCCGTTGGTGCCGGTGATCGCCACCATGTCCATCTGCCGCCCGGGCTCGCCGAAATAGCGCGAGGTCACGATCGCGGCCGCCTTCCGGATGTCGGGCACCCGTACGGCGCACGCGCCCGGCGGCCACACCGACGCCGGAAGGGCCGGCTCGCTGCCGTCGACGAGCACCGCGGCCGCTCCGCGCGCGAGTGCCGGCGACACGGAGTCCGGTCCCCCCTCCCGGTGGCCGGGTACGGCGATGAACAGCGAGCCGGGCATCACCCGGTCGGCGTCGAACGTGGTGCCCGCGGTGATCGACGTCGTCTTCGGGTCACCCCGGAGTACGTGGTGCTCCTGGCCGGCCAGCAACTCGCTCAACTTCACAATGATCCCTTCGAGGTGGCTCGGCCCGGGCGTGCGGCCGTAGCCAGGCGGCAGCGCCGGCGGCATGCCGGGAAGCTGCGGTGGTGACGTGGAGCGGGGCGGACCGTCGCCCGGTGGGAACGGGGCGAGGCGGTTCGGCCCGGCCGGAGAGCATTGACGGGCGAGAGCCCGGCGATCGAGACCCCTGACGGGTGGAGAGCCCTGTCGGGTGGAGAGCGCTGACGGGTCGCGCGAAGCAGCAGAGCGGCCGGCGGGGAGGGGGAAGCGCTAGCCGTGGCCGTGCAAGGCGATACGGCGGGTCTCGGGCGCCTCGGAGTCAGCCGCGAGGGCCGGGCCGACGGCGGCCGGGCGCACGACGGAGGCGGCCTGCTGCAGGCACTGCCGTGTCGAACCCGTGCGACCCATGGCCCGAGTGTACGGCCGATCGGCGGGCGCGAAGCCCGCGTCGGAGACGATCAGGACACCCCCTAGGGTGAGGGGCGTGGTGACGAACGGGAGTACGAGCATGAGTGGCGACCGGGTGCTGTACGGATGCATGGGGCTGGGCGGCAGCTGGGAGCCCGGTGCATACGAGCCCGGCGACATCGACGAGGCGGAAGCGGCGATCAACGCCGCCCTCGACAGCGGGATCACCACCTTCGACCACGCCGACATCTACCGGCACGGGAAGGCCGAGGCCGTGTTCGGCGAGGTGCTCGCGCGGACGCCTGGGCTGCGCGAACGCATCACGCTCCAGACGAAGTGCGGAATCCGGCTGGGCGACGCGGACCGCCCGGGGATCTACGACCTGCGCGGCGAGAGCATCACGCGGCGCGTGGAGGAGAGCCTGACCCGGCTGCGGACCGACGTGATCGACGTCCTCCTGCTGCACCGCCCCGATCCGCTGGCGGACGTGGACGCGACCGCGGCGGCGCTGACCTCCCTGCACCGGCAGGGCCTCGTACGCAGCTTCGGGGTGTCCAACATGGGCGCCGCGCAGATCGCCCACCTCCAGGCCCGTCTCGACGTCCCGCTGGTGGCGAACCAGTTGGAGATGAGCTTGCACAGCCGCGCCTGGGTCGAGGCCGGCGTGCTGCTCAACACCCCCGCATCCGTGGGCAACGCGTTCCCGTTCGGGACGCTGGAGCACTGCCGCGACCACGGCATACGCCTCCAGGCCTGGGGCGCCCTGGCACAGGGCCGTTTCACCGGGCGCCAGCAGACACCGGCCGAACGGGGCACCGCGCAGCTGCTGGCCGAGCTGGCCCGGCGGAAGGGCACGACGCCCGAATCGGTCCTGCTGTGGTGGCTGATGCGGCACCCCGCCGCCATCGCGCCCGTCATCGGCACGGCCCGCCCCGACCGGATCCGCGCCTGCCGCGACGCGGTGCTGCGGGAGCCCGACCTCACGCACGAGGAGTGGTACGAGCTCTGGATCACGGCCCGCGGTGTCCCGCTGCCCTGATCCACCGCTGCAACGCGCGGGCCGACCCCACCGGGGCCGCCCTGCCGGCCCCGCGGCGGCCACCCTCACGAGGGCCTGCCTGCAGGCCGGCCGGGTCCCCTGGTCGAGGTCAACAAGGCGTGCCGCATGACGACTTGCGCGCACCAGGATGATCAATCCTACGGGGCGGGGCGCTCAGTCATCGGCGACCTGCAAGGCCAGCGCGAAGTGCTCACCGTCCGTTCCTGCGAGCAGGCTGTCGAACAGCGGGGTAAGCCCGTTCACGGCCCCGCACCCGGCGTCGTGGTTGGTCCACCAGGTGGCCTCCGGTCCGAGCAGGGACACCACCCGGTCCGCCGCGCGCTCGGCGGCCTCGATGGGCAGGTGTCGATGGTTCGGCCAGACCAGGTCGACGGCCGCGACCCGGACCAGGAACGCGGCGGCCCCGTGCGTTTCCACCGGTTCCAGTGCGGCGCAGATCTCGGGGGCGGACGGCGGGGCATACCCGCGCAGGAAGCGCCGCCAGGCCTCGTCCACCGCGACCACGGCCAGCAGCGTGCGGATCTGGGCCGCCAGCTCTGGCAGGTCGGGGTCCGGCTCGGTGAACCGCCCGGTCGCCACGTACACCCGCATCGGCGTTGACAGCTCTGCCATGCCGGCTTCCAGCTCGGTCAGGACCCCCATGGACGTCACCACTGGATCCTGCCGTACGTTCCCGCACGCTCCTCGACTCGTACCCGGGCCAACCCAAGCGTTCAGCCGCATGTGCGGTGACCGAGCGCGCCACCTGGCCCGGACGGCCACACCCATGCTCAGCGCCAGCCGCCAGCCGCCAGCCGCTGGCCGCCAGCCGACCGGGGCCCGGCGGCTCGCCGGATCCGGGCGCCGCCCGATGCACGGACGTCTCCCGGGGGCGGGCCGCAGGCTTTCTTACGGCGCGGAAGTCGCGGAGGTTGCGGACGTCGCGGGATTCGCGGAATTCGCCGGAGTCCCGGGTGTCTGCGGAGCAGGAGCCGGGGGAGCAGGAGCCGGGGATTCGTGTGGGGCCGGCGGGTGGGATGCGGCGCGCGTGTCGTCTTCCTCCGTGCGCGGCCAGTACCGTCCTTCGAGGGCCTCGGCGCTGCGGTTGAGCCGGACCAGGGCGTCCTCCAGCTCCCGTACTTCCTCAGGGGACCAGCCGGCGACCACCCGGGCCAGGCAGGACCGGTTGACCTCACGGTCTTCGGCGAGCCGGCGCCCGCCTTCAACGGTGATGCGCAGCTTGCGGGCCATGCCGCCTTCCGGGTCCGCGACGCGCTCGGCCAGTCCGCAGCGCAGCAGCGCGGCCGTCTGGCGGTTCACGGTCGAGGTGTCGAGCCCGAAGGCGTCCGCCAACTGACCGATGGTCATGGGGCCTTGTGTGTCGATCCGGCTGAGCAGCAGGTACGCCGACCGCTCCAGGCGTTCGGGGTCGCGCTCGCGCCGGGCAAGCACCTGATGCCGCGAGAGCAGCATCAGCTCCCGCTCCAATTTCTCCAGCACTGCGCCTCCCGCTCCTTCCGGCGCTTCATTATCGCGGATCGGTGAACCCGGGGACCGGCCGACCCCTGCACGGCTCGACCCGCGGGCGGCGCCGCACGACGGCCGGCGCGGCGATATGCATGATACATAACATGTGTACTATGCACTCCTGGTTGTCACCCGACGAGCCACAGCCTCAACCCGGAGGACCCGCATGACTGTCACCACGTCCACCGCCTCCCGCGCGGCCGAGATCCTGTCCCGGCCCGTCAAGCTGAACGGCCTGACCATCCCCAACCGCATCGCGATGGCGCCGATGACGCGGATGTTCTCCCCCGGCGGCGTGCCCGGCGAGGACGTGCAGGCGTACTACGCCAGCCGGGCCGCCGCGGGGGTGGGCTTGATCGTCACCGAGGGCACCTACGTCGGTCACGACTCCGCCGGGCAGAGCGACCGGGTGCCGCGGTTCCACGGCGAGGACCAGCTGGCGGGGTGGGCGAAGGTCGCCGCGGCCGTGCACGAGGCGGGCGGCACGATCGTGCCTCAGCTGTGGCACATAGGCATGGTGCGCAAGCAGGGCGAGGCACCGTATGCCGACGCCCCCGCCGTCGGCCCCTCCGGCATCCGCGTCGACGGCACCGAGGGGACCGGCAAGGCGATGACGCGCACCGACCTCGACGACGTCATCGGCGCGTTCGCCGACGCCGCCGCGGAGGCCGAGCGGATCGGCTTCGACGGCGTCGAACTGCACGGCGCTCACGGCTACCTGCTCGACCAGTTCCTGTGGGAGCGGACCAACCGCCGCACCGACGCCTACGGCGGCAACGCGGTGGCCCGTACGAAGTTCGCCGAGGAGATCGTGGCCGCGGTCCGCGAGCGCGTCGCGGCCGACTTCCCCGTGATCTTCCGCTACTCGCAGTGGAAGCAGGAGGCCTACGACGCCCGGCTCGCGCAGAACCCGGAGGAGCTGGAGGCGATCTTGGCCCCGCTGGCGGCGGCGGGCGTCGACGCGTTCCACGCCTCCACCCGGCGCTACTGGCTCCCGGAGTTCGAGGGCTCGGACCTGAATCTGGCGGGCTGGACCAAGAAGCTCACCGGCCGGCCGGCCATCACCGTCGGCTCGGTCGGCCTCGACGGCGACTTCATCCGTGCCTTCGTCGGCGAGGGTGCGGCGCTCGGAGACATCGACAACCTCCTGGACCGTATGGAACGCGACGAGTTCGACATGGTCGCCGTCGGCCGGGCGCTGCTCCAGGACCCGCAGTGGGCGGCGAAGGTCCTCGGCAACCGCTTCGACGAGCTGAAGCCGTACGACGCGGCGGCGCTCAGGTCGCTCAGCCGGTAGCCGCAAGCCGGCAACCCCTTCGGACGGCCGGCCCGAGGACGCCCCGCGACATCGGTCCGCCGAGGTCACGGGGCGTTCGCGCTCCGGACGGAAACCGCGAGGCCTCGCCGGTGCCACCCATCGCCAATGGCGGAAACCTGTCAACGGTTGCGATCTTCACCAGAGGCCTTAATTCCCCAGGTCCTGGCTGTGTGAGCCACTAGGTTGGTGTGCGTGGAGACGCGGGGGCAGAGGTATCGGTATGTGGGTCCGACTGAGCTGAAGGCGCTCGTCCGGGCGGGTGGTGATGGTCGGAGCATCCGCTCGGCGGCGGACTTCACCGACTGGGTCTCGGCACTGACCCTGGACGAGTTGGCCGAGCCGTTCACGTTCGTCGTCGATGACGGCGGGGTGCTGAGACTGGCTCCGCGCCGCAGCGAGCACGTGGTGTGTGCCGGCGGCGGAGAGGTACTGAGCGCCGGCGAGATGGGCTTCCGTGAGGAGTCCGGGCGGTGGGTGGTCGAGGAGGTCAGCAACCAGTCGACCGGCTACTGCCCGGACATCAGCTCATGGCCGGCCGTGGCCGAGGCTCTGGATCGGATCGGGTTCCATCGACCGTCCGGGTTCACGCACGAGGTGGTCTTTCGCCGATGCCGCTCCTGCCGGGAGCGCAACATCGTGCGGGAGGAGGACTTCGTATGCGTCTTCTGCGGCGAGGACCTGCCGCGGGCTTGGAACGTCAGGGAGCCCGGGTGACTGGTCAGACCGCGAAGATCGCATCGCGTTGCGAGTGCGGCAGCATGGCGGTGCGACAGGTGAATCAGTTCATCCTTCAGGATGAGTTGTGGTGGGACTCGGAGTTCTCTTGCGGGTCCTGTAACACCTACCTGTGCGAACACGCTGGTCCGGGACCAGCGCCTGATGATGTTCGGGCGGCTCTGCTCGCAGCGCACGGGTCCGTCAGGCTGCGGTTGCTCGGTTCGGCTCCCAGTCTCGTCCCAGCTTTGAAGGTCTTTCGGGAGGTCTCAGCGGCCTCGTTGTCGCGGGCTCGTGAACTGGTCGGGGAACTGAGCCACGATGGTCTGGTGGGGACGTTGTCGGAGATGGAGTTCCTGAAGGCCCGGCTGCAGATGCGTGGAGTTCCCGTCGACGTCGATCGATAGCTGGCCTTGCGCAGGCGGGCGGCCTGCCTGTCGGTCTTCTCCGGGATGGTGTGCCGGATGCCCCGACGGCGCAGGTACTGGCGGCAGGGTGCGTTGCTGTAGGCCTTGTCCGCCGCGAGGCTGTCGGGCTTCTTGCGGGTTCGGACCGGACCCGGCTTCGGAACGCGGATCTTCTCCAGTACCGGCTCGAACTGGGTGCAGTCAGCCCGCTGACCTGGTGTGACGATCAGGGACAGCGGGCGGCACGGAGTAGTCGCATGGCCCGTCGGCGGGTCTCGCCGGTGCGGCGCCGGACGGGGCTCTTCAGCCGGTCCGGCAGCACCGCACCCGCACCTCGGCCCGGAAGCTTTTCTCCACCGCCGTCACCCCACCCGCCCTTCACGCCCCCGCCGGTCCAGGCACCCCGCGCATCGCTCCTCGGTAGCAGCTGCAGGGGGCGCAAGCCAGTGGCGGCCTCGGTGTCCCCCACTCCCGCTCCTCACGCGATCCCTGGGCCCAGCCGGTCTCCTCCCCGGGTCAGGGAGGAAGACGCCCAAGAAGTCGTCCAGTTCGAAAAAGGGATACCACTGGGCAAGACACTTGAAATCGGCAGGCGGGACGGTGCCCAGGACATCCTCGGCCGCGGTCCAGTCGAACGTGGCAGGCTCCCGCCGACGGCGATCCACCAGCCCCGGTACGGCACGCGCACCCTGCCATACCGCTCCGACGAACACGCAAGCAAGGAAAATAGCCCGGAGAGACCTGGACGAGCCAGCGGAGAACCACGTCGTCGAGAGCAACCGGCGGCTTCACCGCCGGGACGTGCCGAGGGTCTGGTCAGCCGTCTCGAAGCGGTGCTCCGTTGGTTGCAGCACTTCGTAGAGGTGGCCGAAGTACTGCGTATCCGCCGTTCCTGTGAGTACTGCCTGCAGGAACGCCAAGCACCCCACGTCGTGGTGCTCCCATAGGGGTCCGCGTCCCTCGTTGTAGAGCACGGTCCACTCGTCTGGGGGCTGATCGGGCCGCGCCAGCCAGTACAGGAACGCCCCCGTGCCCTCCTCGAAGGCCCACGGCAGGACCCGCGCCCCAGCCTCCAGCAGGCCGGAAGGCTTCGCCTCGAACTCCCACAGGCCGGCCAAGATCTCGTCCCGTTCCGTCGTCTGCGCGTGGAGGTCGCAGTCGCTGTAGGCGGAGTCCGGGACGAGCAGCCAGATCGTTTCGTCGAAGATGCCGGCGCCGTACGTCTCGACGAGCAGTTTGTAATCCGCAGGCAGAGGAGCACCCAGGGCGCGCTCTGTCTGCGCCCAGTCCACCTCGGGCGGCGGTTCGGCGGGCGGTGGGCAGAGGCGGACGAGGGCATCGAGGGTGATCACGGATCGGACGCTACTGGAACCCCAGCCGGTGCCCGTGGGTGGGTTGGCAAGGAGGGCGGGAACCCGCATCGGCTCTGGCCCAGGTGCCCGTCGCTCACACCCTCGCCGAGGACGCCGCCACATACTCCGGCTCGAGCGCCGCGTCGTGCTCCACCTCGCCCAGGCGGTCCGGCAGGCCGAAGAGTGGGAAGAAGCGGTCGGTGTCGCGGTAGGCCGTGATGCCGCTGATCCGGTCGTCACGGAGCTCGAAGACCTGGAGGGCCCAGGGCACGTAGCCGGCGCCGTCCGCGTGAGGGCGGTACTGGCCGAAGCCCGGGGAGCCGTTCGCCACGGTCGGGACCAGACGCGAGCCGCGGCAACCGATCGCGGGGCCGGTGAGCCACGCATGGATGTCGGGGGCACCGCGCATCCACTTCGCGTACGGGGGCAGGCACAACGTGGCGTCGACGTGGAGAAGCATGGTCAGCTCCTCCATGTCGTACCGGGAGAAGGCCGTGGCGTACCGCTCGGCCAGCACCCGGCGGACGCTGTCGTCGGACGGCCGGACGGCCGGACGGCCGGACGGCCGGGCGGCTGGCCCGGCCGCCGCGTGGCGGCGGTCGGCCAGCGTGGCTCGGGCCCGCTGCAGGGAGCTGTTGGCTGATGCGATGGTGCAGCTGTGCAGGTCGGCGACCTCGCGCTCCGAGGACCCGCCTGGGAAGCGGCCGTGGAGGCGGGGGTCCGCCCGGTCTTCGGCGTCGACGTGGCGTCGCTCCCTGACCACGAGGCCCTGGGGGACCGCGCCCGCCTGGTGGCCGTGGAACAGGGCGGCCACGGGCTTCACCTCGGCAACGGCAACGCCTGCGGTGACCGTGCCGTCACCGTGGTCCTCACGACCGGCCGGCGCCCGGCCCGCGACACGGAATGCACGGACTGCACGACTGAGGAGGCGGGAATCCGCGCGGGTACCGCCTCCCGCGCGCGTGCGCAACCCGACGGCGCCACGATGGAGGGAGAACCCGTACCTCGCAGGGCTGTGGAGATGACGCCATGAGCACGCACAAGGTGGGACCCGACGTCACCGTTCTGGCGGATTGCCTGGAGGTACCCGGCCTCGGCTTCCTCCCGGTCAACGCGTTCGTGCTGCACGCCGAGCAGCCGGTGGTCGTCGACACCGGCCTCGGACTGCCCGACCGGAACTTCCTCGACACCCTCGGTTCCGTGGTCGACCCCGCCGACGTGCGGTGGATCTGGCTGACCCACCCGGACCGCGACCACACGGGCGGCCTCTTCGATCTGCTCGACGCCGCTCCCGGGGCGCGTCTGATCACCACCTTCCTGGGCGCCGGGATCATGTCCACGGAGCGGCCGCTGCCCCTGGACCGGCTGTACTTCCTCAACCCTGGCCAGACCCTGGAAGTCGGCGACCGTACGCTGCACGCCTTCCGGCCGCCGCTCTTCGACAATCCGGCGACCGTCGCCTTCTACGACGACCGTTCGCGGACCTGCTTCAGTTCCGACTGCTTCGGCGGGGTCATGCCCAGCGCGGACACCGCCATGAGCACCGACGTGGGGGCGGTGCCGGCCGAGGAACTGAGAGCCACCCAGCGGTTCTGGGCCAGCGTGGACAGCCCGTGGGTTCAACTGGTGGATCCGGACAGGTTCCTGACCACCGTGGACCCGCTGCGGTCGATGGACCCGCAGACCATCCTGTGCACGCACCTGCCGCCGGCGGTGGGCCTGACCACCCAGTTCATCGACACCATCGCCGCGGTCCCGGGCCTCGACCCGTTCACGGGGCCGGACCAGGCCGCGCTGGAACAGATGCTCGCGAGCTTCGAACCCGGAGGGTCTGCATAGCCTCGGGCGTACCGTGCAGGCGTGGACGACGACCGAGTACCGTGCGGCCGGCGGCGCACCCTCCGCCCGGTGCGGGCTCCGTCAGTTTCCCGGCCCTGCGCAACCCCTACGGCTCGCCCCTCTCGCCCGGCTGACGGGCTGACGGCGAACACGGCCGCCCGTGTAGCCGGTCCGGCCCGAACTCCGGTCCGCCGTAAGGGTCCTCGCGGTGCGGCGGCCTCCCTCGGACACCTCCCGTCCCCGCGCCACCGCTCTCCGCGCACGGCCACGGCCTCCAATATCCATCCGTACTTGTGGGTACTGCGGCCGAATGGCGCCGGATTTGATAGTTCTGGACTGGTCCGGTGTGAGAAAGCTGCGGGAAGGACCCGGCATGTTCGATCTACTACGCCCGGAGACGGTTGTGTGTCCCTTCTGCAAGGCGACTGCCGCCGACGGTGTCGTGCGGACGTTGCGGACCGGAGCGCGCTCCCTTTCGGTGACCTGGCATGCCCTCAACTGCCCGCACTTCGCGGCCGACCGGATCCTGGCCGAGAACGAGAGCTGAGAGACTCGCCGCGGCGCTCGGTTCGCGTGCGTCCGGATCCCGCGACGATCTGACGTGTTCGTCCGGGATCACGGGTTCACGGGATCACGGGACCGCCGGCCGCTCATGGCCGGCGAACGGGCCTCCACGAGCCACCCGCGGCGGGCCCTGCAGGACGCGGAGAACGGGTTCCGGCACTGAAGGCCCCCCGCCGGTGTCACGGCGCCCCGGTAGGTTCCGCCTCCCGGGCGGCCCGGCGGCGTACCGCGTCCTCGTCGGTGTCCGCGTCGTAGGAGATCAGCTTCGGCAGCAGCGCGGCCAGTACCGCCACCGACGCCACACACGCCAGACCGCCGCTCCAGAAGGCCGCCCGGGTGCCGGTCCAGCCGGCCATGGCGCCCGCCCGGACCTGCCCGAGCTGCGGCCCGACGCTGTACGAGAGCACCTCGATGCCCGCGAGGCGGCCCCGCAGCTCCTCGGGGATCGTCTGGTTCCAGATCGTGGCGCGGCCGAGCCCGCTGAGCATGTCGCCGGCGCCCGCCAGCGCGAGGCACAGCAGCACCAGCCAGATGCCGGTCGACACACCGGCCGCCGCGATCGCCAGGCCCCACACCGCGGCCCCGAAGATCACCAGCAGGCCGTGCCGGCGGACCCGCGACGTCCAGCCGCTGGTCATCCCCAGCACCAGGGAGCCCACCGCGCCCGCCGCGTACATGAGCCCCAGCGCCCACACCGCGTCGAGCTCGTCCGCGAGGAAGGGGTAGATCGTGTTCGGGAAGGCGAAGAACATCGCCGCCAGGTCCACGGCGTACGTCCCCAGCAGCACGGGCCGGCTCCACGCGTAGCGCGCCCCCTCGGCGATCCCGCGCAGCGACGGACGCTCGGCGCCCTCGGCGGGCGGAGCCGGACTCAGCCGCAGGCACAGCAGCACGGAGACGAGGAAACCCACGACGGTGACGCCGTAGGCCGAGGCGTGACCGGCGTACGCGACGACCAGGCCGGCCAGCGCCGGGCCGGCGATCGCGCCGACCTGGTAGCGCAGCCCGTTGAGCGCTGCGGCGGCGGTCAGCTGGTCGTGCGGCACGATCCGCGCCATCAGAGAGTCCAGGGCCGGCCGCTGGAGCCCGGCCAGCGCGGACACGCCGGCCGCGACCACGTACAGCGGCCACAGCAGCGGATCCGGCAGCAGTGCGTTGACCAGGAGCACCAGAGCCAGCGCCCCGAGCCCCGCCTCGGTCAGCAGGATCATCCGCCGCCGGTCGACCGCGTCGGCGAGGGCGCCCCCGTACAGCCCGAAGAGCACCAGCGGAACCAGCTCCACGGCGCCCATCGCGCCGACGGCCAGCGGCGAGTCCGTCAGGTGCTTGATCTGCAGCGGCAGCGCGATCATGGCCATGAACGAGCCGAAGTACGTGACCGTCCCCTGGTAGAACAGCAGCCGGAAGTCGCGGCTCGAGCGCCACGGGGCGAGGTCGGGCAGTACGGCGGTCAGTCGGGAGGTGCTCACGAGAGGCCATCGTCGGCGAGCACGCCCCGCCGCGGCAACGGATTTCCCCGCCCTGGCGCCGGACCAGGTCCGTCCGAACGCCTCCGTACCCGCCCCGGACGGGCGAATCCCGGGCCGGCGCGTGGCATCGGCGGGCCCCGGTGGCACTCATGGGTCATGCCGCCGGTGTCACCGTTCCTGCGTACGGCCGCGTCGTACGCCTGGCGCCTGCTGGTCGTCGGGGCCGCCGTCTACGCGGTCTTCGCCGTACTCGGCCGGTTCCACGAGATCGCCGTGGCGCTCTTCCTCGGCCTCGTCGCCGCCGCGCTGCTGGGGTGGCCCACCCGACGCCTCGAGCGTGCCATGCCCCGGACAACGGCCGTCGCCGTCTGCCTCCTCGGCAGCACGCTGCTCCTGCTGGGCGTGCTGACGCTGGTCGGCGAGGCGGTGGCGGGGGAGAGCACCACCTTGGCCCGCGAGTTCCGCCAGGGCCTCGCCAGCATCGAGGAGTGGCTGGAGAGGCCGCCCTTCCGGATGAACCCGGATGCCCTCTCCGACGTCCAGGCCAGGGCCGGACAGTACCTGTCGAGCCACCGGTCCACGCTGCTCAGCCAGGCGGTCAGCGGGGCGGGGCGGTTGGTGCACGTCCTGACGGTCCTCGCCCTCGCGGTCTTCTGCTCGGTCTTCTTCCTGCACGGCGGCGACCGGCAGTGGGCGTGGTTCTGCGCCCAGCTGCCCGAGCCGGCGCGCGAGCGGGTGGCGATCGCCGGGCGCGCGGCCTGGCGCACCTTCACCGGGTACACCCGCGGGATCCTGCTGGTCGCGGCGACGAACGCGGTCCTCGTGGGCGTCGCGCTGTACCTCCTCGGGGTTCCGCTGGCCGTTCCGCTCGCGCTGCTGGAGTTCTTCGCCGCCTTCATCCCCCTCATCGGATCACCGGTCGCGCTGGCCATCGCCGCGGTGGTCGCGCTGGCCGCGAAGGGGCCGCTCGTCGCGGGGCTGGTGATCGCGCTGATCGTGGTCATCGGCCAGATCGAGGGACATGTGCTGCACCCGCTGGTGATGAGCCGGGCGGTCCGGCTGCACCCGCTGGTGGTGGCGATCTCGGTGGTCGCGGGGGCCATCGCCGCCGGGGTGGTCGGCGCGGTGGTCGCGGTCCCGCTGGTCTCGGTGACCTGGTCGGTGCACTCGGCCCTGCGCAGGGCCCGTCTTCCTGCACAATCGCCTGATGAGTGATGAAGACCCCTACCTGTGGCTGGAAGACGTATCCGGCGAGACCGCCCTCGCCTGGGTCCGGGAGCGCAACGCCGAGACCGTGGACGCGCTGACCGGTGCCCCCGCCTTCAAGGTGCTCGAGCAGGAGATGCGCGAGGTGCTGGACGACGACGGCCGCATCCCGTACGTCGTCCGCCGCGGCAGCCACCTCTACAACTTCTGGCAGGACGCCGACCACGTCCGCGGGCTGTGGCGGCGGACCACGCTCGAGGAGTACCGCACGGACCGGCCCGCCTGGGAAGTGCTCCTGGACCTCGACGCGCTGGCCGAGGCCGAGGACGAGAAGTGGGTTTGGGCGGGCAGCCGGGTGCTGGCCCCCGAGCACCGGCACGCCCTGGTCCTGCTGTCGCGGGACGGCGCGGACGCCTGCGTCGTACGTGAGTTCGACCTGGAGACCCGGGAGTTCGTCGAGGACGGGTTCGCAGTCGCGGAGGCCAAGACCCGCATCGGGTGGATCGACCGCGACCGGGTCTGGATCGGGACGGACTTCGGCCCCGGCTCCATGTCCGCCTCCGGCTACCCGCTCCAGGTGCGCCGCTGGCGGCGGGGCACCCCTGTCGAGGACGCGGAGCCGGTCTACGAGGGCCGGCCCTCGGACCTGTCCGCCTCCGGATGGCACGACGACACCCCCGGCTTCGAAAGGGACTTCGTCCACCGGCAGATCGACTTCTGGAACCAGGAGCTGTTCCTCCTGCGGGAGGAGGCCGCCGCCCCGCCGCTGAAGATCGACGTACCCGACGACGCGAGCGCCTCCGTCCACCGGGAGTGGCTCACCGTCACCACCAAATCGCCGTGGCTCGGCCACCCCGCGGGCAGTCTGCTCGCCTTCGACTTCGACGCCTTCCTGGCGGGGGAGCGGGAGCCCGAGGTGCTGTTCACCCCGGACGAGCGCGTCGCGCTCGCCGGATACAGCTGGACCCGCAACCACCTCATCCTGAGCACCCGCGCCGACGTCTCCTCCGGGATGGAGCTGCTCACCCCGGGGCCCGGCGGCTGGAGCCGGGCCCCGCTGCCGGGTGTCCCGCCGCTGTCCACGGCCTCGGTCACCTGCACCGACCCGGACGTGGGCGACGAGTACTTCCATCACGTCTCCGGCTTCCTACAGCCCTCCACCCTCTATCGGGGCACGGCCGGCGGGGACAGCGAGAGCCTCAAGCAGAGCCCGGCGCTGTTCGACACCGCCGGCCTCACCGTGCGCCAGTACTTCGCGACCTCCGCGGACGGCACGCGGGTGCCGTACTTCGTCGTCGGACCCGAGGACCGCCCCGGCCCCGGGCCCACCCTGCTCTACGGGTACGGCGGCTTCGAGATCTCCATGGTCCCGCAGTACAGCGCGGTCACCGGCCGCGCCTGGCTCACCCGGGGCGGCACCTACGTCGTCGCGGGCATCCGCGGCGGGCACGAGTACGGGCCGGGCTGGCACAAGGCGGCCCTCGGCGCGAACCGGGTCCGGGCGTACGAGGACTTCGCCGCCGTCGCCCGGGACCTCACCGCCCGCAACATCACCACACCCGCCCAGCTGGGCATCGAGGGCGGCAGCAACGGCGGCCTCCTCATGGGCGCGATGCTCACCCGCGATCCGGAGCTGTTCGGCGCGGTCGTCGCCCACGTGCCGCTGCTGGACATGCTCCGCTTCCACAAGCTGCTCGCCGGTGCCAGCTGGATCGCCGAGTACGGGGATCCCGACGACCCGGCCGACCGTCCCCACCTGGAACGGATCTCGCCGTACCACCAGATCCGGGCTGACGGGCCCGCGTACCCGCCCCTGCTCCTGCTCACCTCGACCCGCGACGACCGCGTCCACCCCGGCCACGCCCGCAAGATGGCCGCCCGGCTGCGCGAGTTCGGGCATCCCGTCCTCTTCCACGAGCACCTCGGCGGCGGCCACGCGGGCGCCACCGACCACCGGCAGACGGCCTTCAACGAGGCACTCGTCCACACCTTCCTGTGGGAGCGCCTGACGCCGTCGAAGTGAACGACGGACACGCGCTCCGCAGCGTGACCGGACGTCCGGCCCCCGCCGCACCCCCCTTGCGGGTGCGGCGGGGCCCGAACTACTCCTGGCGCAGCGTCTCCACCCGCTTCTCGATCGCGGTGATCAGCGCCTCCACCCTGGCGAGGGAGATCTGTTCGTCCGTCACCTCCGCGAGCTGCGTGCTCAGTCGGGTGATGTGGGGGAACCCCTGGGCGTCGACCAGGCGGTACTCCCGGCTCCAGGAGGACTCGTCGGCCTCGCGGACGTCCGGGTCGAACAGCAGGTAGGCCGCGCGCTGGCCGACGTACGCGAGGAGCGAGTCGCCGACCATCCGGTAGTGGACGGCCGCCTCGGCGCCGTCGAGCCCGGCCTCCATGACGGCGCCGAGGATGAGCTCGACGACCCGGAACTCGTTGGGCCGCCGGGTGGTCCGGCTGGCCATGGTCGAGCCGACCACCGGGTACTTCAGCGCGACCTCCAGCGAGGCGTCGGCGAGCGCCCGCAGCCGGCCCTTCCAGTCGAGGCCCTCGAGACCGTCATCCGCCGCCACGTCCTGCGCAACGCGCTGGGCCGATCGTGACCGTCTCCGCCCTCCTGGTCTCGGGGATGCTGGTCAGCACCGCGATCGTGGAGACCGCGTTCGGGATGTCCGGGGTGGGCTCGCTGCTGGTGCAGTCGGTGGACCAGCTCGACTTCCAGCTCGTCCAGGCCATCGTCCTGCTGGTCGTGGCCGCGTTCGTCGTGGTCAACGCCCTCGTCGACCTGGTGCACCCGCTGATCGATCCGCGTATGGCGGCAGCCGGGAGCGCACGATGACCGCACGGACCGCACGGACCGCCACGACCGCCCGGGCGGCCGCTGCCCGCGGCCCGCTGACCCGGCTGCTGGCCCGCCTCCGGACCCTCGGCGGCAGCCGGCTCCAGCATATCTGCCTGGTGCTCCTGGTCCTGTTCGTCCTGGTCGCGCTGCTGGCACCGTGGCTCGCACCCCAGGACCCGACCTTCGGCCGGCTCGGCGACACCCTTCTGGGCCCGAGCGCACAGCACTGGCTGGGGACCGACCAGGGCGGCCGCGACACGTTCTCCGCGCTGATCGCGGGAACCCGCACGAGCCTCGCCGGACCCCTGGCGGTGGTGCTGTTCTCCACCGCCGTGGGCACGGCCGTCGGCCTGTTCACCGCGTGGCGCGGCGGATGGATCGACACCGTGGCCGGCCGGGTGCTCGACGTCGTCTTCGCCTTCCCGGCGCTGCTGCTGGCGATCCTCGCCGTGGCCCTCTTCGGAAAGGGGATGACGGCGCCGGTGATCGCCATGGCGATCGCCTACATGCCGTACAGCGCACGCCTGGTGCGCGGCCTGGCCGCACAGGAGAAGGCCCGGCCCTACATTGCTGCCTACCAGGTGCAGGGTCACTCCGCCCTCTTCGTGACGGTCCGCAGGATGCTGCCCAACATCGCCCCGACCCTGCTCGCCCAGTCGACGGTCAACTTCGGATACGCACTGCTCGACCTCGCCGCCCTCTCCTTCCTCGGACTGGGCGTACAGCCCCCGACCCCCGACTGGGGCGCCATGATCAACCAGGGACAGGCGGCCGTTCTGCAGGGACAGCCGCTCTCCGCGATCGCGCCGGCCTTGGCGGTCGTCCTGGTGGTCGTCGCCTTCAGCGTCGTCGGGGAAAGCCTCGGCGACCGGCTCGCGGGGAGGGACTCCTGATGACACTGCTCGAGTACGACGCCCTCAGCGTCTCGCTGCCCGCCATGGCCCGCCCGATCCTGGACGGCATCAGCCTGCGGGTCGCCGCCGGGGAAGTCGTCGCCCTGGTCGGCGAATCCGGATCGGGGAAATCGGTCACCGCCCGCGCCGCCCTCGGACTGTTCCCGGCGGGCGCCGACGTCGGCGGCCGCGTCTGCGTCGACGGAACCGACCTGGTCGGCGCCGACGCCGCGAGCCTGCGCGAGGTACGCGCCGACAAGGCGGCGATGATCTACCAGGACCCCCGGGCCGCCATCAACCCGGTACGCTGCGTCGGGGACTTCCTCACCGAGCCGCTGCGCCGGGTCCACGGCTGGTCCAGGCCCCGGGCCGCCGCCCGGGCCGCCGACCTGCTCGGCGCGGTCGGTCTGCCCGACCCCGCCCGGCACATGAACCAGTACCCCCACGAGCTCTCCGGCGGGATGCTTCAACGCGTCGTCATCGCCGCGGCCCTCACCGCAGAACCGCGGCTGCTGCTCCCAGATCAACGGTCCCGGAGCGATCCAACCACCGCAAGGATCATTTCGTTAGGAGTACCTACGGCTGGCGCTCCAGCAACTCCCGGAAACCGCTCCCTTCGTGGTCTCGGGCTTCGATACTGGCCGGACGTCTATGTGAAGGAGCCGACTGTGACCGACGACGAGCAGCAGCTCGCCGCCCTCCTCAACGGCCTTCCCGGCCACGACGACGCCCGGTTCTGGCGCGGACTCAAGGAAGCAGCAGGCATCTACCGCATACGCTCGACCATGTCCTCCGCCGTCCAGGAGGCCCGGGACGGCGACTTCGAACCGCTCGCCGCGTTCGTCCTCGACGTCTTCAACCGCGACGCCCGGCTCAAGGACATCGCCGCGGCCCTCGCCACACCTCGGCAGCACCCTGCGCGCCCGTGCCTGGATCACCGACGCCATCGCGGCCGCAGACCGCATCAACCGTGCCCACGTCGAGGACCCCCCTCGACGAACTCGCCGCGAAGTGGTGAGGGCGCCGACGCACCGCAGTACGTGACCGTGGCGGCGGCCAGGTCGTCGCCTAGTCCGTGAGAGGTTCGATCCGCAGTTCGCTCGCCGCCGGGCGGCCCGTCCTGACAGGCCGCCTGTCCGGCCGGCCTACTGGTCTGTACCGAGCCGCGTTCGGCGGTCCTGGACGACCTGGTGCCAGCGGGAACTTACGGAATCCGGGCCGTCGCACCAGATCGTGGAAGACGGCGCGGGCAGAGGCAGGCCGGCCATGTAGTGGGCGAGGTCGGCGTAGTAGATGTAGTCGCCGGTTCGCGCGAGCGCGTTCAGCCTGTCGATGACCGCGCGGAGCTTGTCTTGCTCCCCGGCGATGGCGTGGTGGAAGGCAAGGGCGAGCTCGAGGACGGCTTCGGCCGCGGTGATGCCGGCGTCGCGGATCTCCGCGCGCAGCACGCGAGCGACATCAAGGCCGCGCAGGGCGCCTGCGTCGCGGACGAGCGCGGCAATCCGCAGGGTGAAGCCGGTGGCGCGGAGGTCGAGGCCGCTGAGGTACTGCTCGGCGAGGTGGAGCTCGTCGTCCGCGCGGTCGGGGTCGGTGAAGGCGAGGACGAGGGCGCGCTGGGCCTGGCTGGTGGCGCGTTCGCCCGCGACGCCGTGGTGCTCGGCCTGGTCGCGTGCGGCGGCATAGGCGTCGGCCGCGCGGTGCATGTCGCCGTGGGGCCACAGGATGTCGCCTTCGATGCGGTGCTGGCGGCCGGCCCAGCCGAGGGTGCGGGCCGTGGTGAGCGCGGTGGGGAAGTCGCCGGCGAGGCGTGCGAGGTGGGCGAGGCCGCGTCGGGCGGCCGGGGCGAGGCGGCCGTCGCCGTCGGCTACGAGCTGCATCGCGGCACGTGAGCCGGCGGAGTCGCCGAGGTCGCGCTGGGCCTTGGCCAGGTAGTAGACGGCCATCTCGTGCATGTCGGTGGGCAGCAGCCCTGTCCGGGTGACCGCTGCGAGGCGGGAGGCGGTGATGGAGCGGTGCTCGTGCTGGCGGCGGGCGAGCGCGGCCAGGAGCTCGGCGAGGGCGTCGGCCGGGGTCTCCAGGCCTGCGTCGGCGTGGGGCCTGGCCGGTGGGGCGATCGGCTCCCAGACCGAGTCGCCGACGTATGACCAGGCGGCGTCGGTGAGCCAGTCAAGGTCGAGGCGGAATTCTCGGGCCAGGGCGAGTCCTTGGCGCAGGCATCCGACCAGGAGGATCCGGTCCCGGCCGGTGTGGTCCAGCCACTGGGCGCCGAGCGCGGCCAGTGCCCGGGCGGCGGCCTGTTCCCAGTCGCGGGGGGACCAGCGGTCGTCGGCGTGGTCGTCGGCGCTGCGGATGGTCGAGCGGATCAGGCCGTGCAGGTGGTAGGGCCAGAGCCCGAACGGGTTCTCGCGGACGAAGGGCCGCTCGATCAGCCGCAGTGCCGGTGCCTGGTGCTGAAGCCCGGCGGCCGCGGAGGCCAAGGTCAGGTCGAAGGAGTCGAGCAGGGCGACCGAGCGCAATACGTGGCGTTCGTCCGGGGTCAGGTCGGACAGGGTGCGGGCGATCAGTGCGGGAAAGTCGTGGTCGAAGTCGGCCGGGACCGGGGTGTGGCCGGTGCGGCGCAGTTCGAGGAAGCGCATGACGGCCAGGTCGAGGTAGAGGGGCAGGCCGTGGGAGCGGTCGGTGATGACTTGGCGGATGTCGGTGCCGATGAGGGGCTGGCCGTCGCGGGTGAGGCGGCGGGCGAGGTGGTCGTCGCAGTCCTCAGGAGAGAAGTCGCCGATGAGGATCTGCCTCCCCTGGCCTGCGGTCGGGCGGGCGGCACGGGCTGCCGGGACGCCGCCGGCGGGAGAGGCCAGGCCCGGCCAGGCGGTCGGGCCGGTGTAGTCGAGCTGTCCCTGAAGGCCCGCGTCGGCCCACTGCAGGCGTGAGCGGCCGGTGACGACGAAGAACGCGTTCGGCATGAGCCACACCACCCGCTGGATCAAGCGCTCCAGGTCGCGGTGCGTTCGGTCTCCGACGTCCTCGAAGGTGTCGAGCAGGACGACGGGCATCGTCTTCTTGTTCGCGGGCAGCCGGGCGGGCTCCCAGGCCAGGAGGTGCGGGTAGAAGGACAGGGCTTCCAGGTCCGGCTCGGCCTCCAGCAGGTCCTCCAGCCGGGCGCAGCCGGCCAGTGCCCGGACCGTCTGACGGCGTTCGCGCAGCGCCTTGACCAGGGAACCGGTGAGGGCTCCGACGGCGGAGCCGACGGTGCCGGGCAGGAGCAGTGCCTGGGCGACGTCGGAGAGCGCGGACTGCATCTGCTGCGGCATCGCCTTGCCGAACCGCGCGGCCAGACCACCGCGGTTCAAGTACTCCTCCAGGCTCTCGCCGGGATGCTGTTGTTCCCAGTAGCGGCGCAGCGCGATGTCGAAGGCGGGCAGCGGATGGCCTACTTCGGCGAGCGCGGCGCGGATGGTGAGCACCAGGTCCTCGAACGAGGTGCCGGCCGAGCGGGACAGGTCCATGCGTACGGGAAGGATGCGCTCCCCGGACCAGGCGGGCTCGCCCCACTGCGCCGGCCGCTGGTCGGCGCCCGCGAGCGCGGCCTCCAGCTTCCTCGACAGGGTCGTCTTGCCGATTCCGCCGACACCGTGGAACACGATGACGTTGTTCCGTGGCCGTTCCAGGTCCTCGGCGTCGAAGCCGGGATCCGCGACATGCCGCAGGTGCTCGGCCAGCGCGGCTGCGACCAGCTCCCACTGCGCCTGACGGTTCGTGAACGCCTCCGCCGTCGCCACCGTGCGGTCGTTCGTGCTGAACAGCGCCCTGAGATCCCTGCCTGCCACAACGCCCCCGACATCGTTGATCAACTGTGCTCAACCTACGTGCACTGCCGTGCGTTTGGAGGAAGCATCTCGCGGATCGCCCGGTTCTCGTGCGAGGCCGGGAAGGACGGCTGGAACCTCAGCGTCCCGGGGCTTCGGTGAAGCCGGTGGCGGTTCATGTGCCGGTGTGGTTGCTGTTGCCGCAGTGCGACCCGAGGCTCGTGGGGTGCGGGTTCCTTGGCACGGAGCGCTGGGCGCTGAACAATGGGCGGGATCGTCCGACTGGAAGGCCGCCCTGCTGTGCCCGACGAACTTCCGCACTCTGCGCGGCCTTCCGCGTGCACTCCTGCTCCGGAGGTTGGCCATGGGGCGGCGGGGGAGTCGATCCGGCTGGTGATCGCCTGGTACTCCGAGCAGATCATGCAGCAACGTCGGGCTGCAGAGCCGGACCGGGGACTCCTCGAGGAGCTGCTGGAGGCCCGCCGGGTGTGCGTGGAGGATCAGCGCGCGCTGGGTGAGGCCACGGCCGAGGAGGCGGCGGAGACCCTCGCCGCGTACGCGGCCCGCTATCGGGACCTGACGGAGCCCTGACCACGCTCGCTGCTGTGGGCCGGGGGTGTGGCGTCATCTGAGGGCCGCGGTGCCGGGAGCATGGCGCGCGCGGCGAAGGTCTCCATCAGCGGTGTGGCCAGTGCCGTGATAGCCGACAGCTCGGCCTGGTGCTCGGGCAGCGCGCGGACCAGCTCGGTCTGGACGGCGAGGAACGTCGCCGCCTCGGCCGGCGTGTACGGGCGAGTCCGTTCCGCGACCAGCCCGTTCAAGACCGCCTGCTGCGCCTCGCGGCTGCTGGAGGCTTCGGCCCGGTGAAGCGGGGTGAGGCCGCGCCGGGTCACCACGACGCTGGAGATCCGCGGATGTGCAAGGGCACTGTCGATCACGGAGGGCAGCGCGCTGTAGCAGGCATCGTGACCGGCCACAGAGGTGAAGCGGGCGGGCAGCCCCTGCTGCTGGAGCAGCACGTAGCGGTGGGCGGCGCCTTGCCGGCTGTCGGCGGCCCGTACTGCGAGGACGACGATCTCGATCCGGTAGCCGGCCTCGATGAAGGGCAGGGCGCTGGCCCAGAAGTCGTCGGCATCGGCGGGGGCGGCCTCGATGATGAGGTCGCCGCGGCGGACCCGTACGTAAGTCTCGGCCTGTGTGCACCAGAGGCGGTAGTCGCCGCGGATCTCGGTTCCGGCCGTCCGGGGATGCGTGCGAAGAAGGCGGTGGTAGTCCGGGTGCATCGCCTTGAAGTCGTCGCCGCAGATGCGGATCGCGCCGCGGGCGCGCAGCGCGTGCTGGAGCTGGTCGGCGGTGCGGGACTTGCCGGACCCGGGCTGCCCCATGACATACACGACGAGGGGGCGCCGGTGGGAAGTGATGCCGGTCAGGAAGGACGGGACAATGTCCTCGTCGAAGATCTGCTGGTGCTCTTCGGCGCTGAGCGTGCGGCGGGCCTGGTCGGCCCGTGCCGGCGCGCGCGGCGTCGCCGGATGGGGCGTTCCCGTGGCGGGGTGCTGGGGTTTCACCGCTCCTCCTCCTCAGGTGTTTGCCGAGGAGACGGTCTGAGGAGCTCGAATCGGTCAGGGTTGGGAAAAATAAGTGAGAAGAGTCTGGCCCCACCATTTGGCGGGGCCAGACTCCTGCGGAGTTGTGGTTAGATCTCGCTAGCGAACTGGATGGTTACGGCCTCACCCCCCAAGGGGCCTTAACCTTCCTTTCGTACCAGCGGATCCAGTGATCTCTACTCCGTCTCCTTCCAGGCTATAACCCGACACAGCTCAGGACTGTTACCTTCCGCCAGACTGATGCCACATATCATCAGTCCTCCCTTCTGGTCACGTCGGGCAGTTTGCCCGACTGAACTTCAGACAAATCAGCCGATTGCTGATTTCGCACTGATGGTGCTTGATACTGCTGTCGGTCCCTCGGTTGTTCGAGCAGGTGCATCCGCTGCGAGAGGGACTCAACCCTTTGAAGGGCGCTGGGCCGCTCTTCAAATTCATTCAGTGAAAGGTCTACGACTTTTGCGACTGCCACTTCGTCGCCGGCCTGCGCTGCGTGGAGCCACCACGCATGTGCCGCTTCCTCTTCGTCGACGACCTCGATGATCTCTGCGATTCTCCTGTAGACGCCTCCTGTCTCCTCGCCCTCAGCCACACGGATGAGCCCGTGCAGCTCGTCCAGGAGCTCCTCCCTGCTGGGCAGGTCAAGCGACTCCTGGGCATCCCCCTCATCTCCGCCGTGCCACGGGTCGGCCCCGTGGGGACCGACCACGCTGGCATCCGGGCGGTAAGCGATTCCGAGCGCGGGCAGGACCCGCGCCAGGAACGCCCCCGCGTCGAACCGTTCGCCGGATCGGGGATCTACGGCCGCCTCGAGACGTTGTTCAACGTCCATGGCTGCCTCCCTCCCTATTCCTGCTTCTCGGCTTCTCTGAGAAGGGCCATCGCCTTCTTCTCTTCTCGACCGACGGTACTCACGGATATATTCAGTTCTGCCGCGATGTCCGCGACTTGCATCTCTTCGAAGTACCGCATCGTGACGATATCCCGCTGCCTGACCGGCAGGAGTTTCAACATTCCCGCCAGGTGCATCCTCTGCACGACTTCGAGATACTCCCGATCCAGTACCTCACGCTCTAGCCGTAACTGGACTGTTTTTCCACTTTCACTCCTCTCTCTTCTCAGCAGGTCGTAGTAACTTCTGATCACACAGGAACTCGCGTATCGCGACCTGTTCTCCACCGTGCGCCGGATGCGCTCCCATTTGAGCCACAATTTTTCTGTGGCGATCTGGAGAGCGTCCTGCGACCGGTGATAGTTCTTCTCTTGCCGGAAGGCAATTCGGAACAGCCGCTCAACGTTCGCCTCGAGAAAGTCGACGAACTCTTTCTCGAATTCCTGTGCCGTGGCCGTTCGGGGCTGATAGGCGGTGGCTAGGCCGCACGACAGCTGGAAGGGCACGTAGTTGTGCTGGTGTGAGCAGGCGGGTGTGGCACCCGCCGGCCCCCCTGCTGCTCGACGCGGCGCGAGCGCAGTCACCTGAGCGGGCGCCGTGCCGGTGCAGCACGGATAGAAGGGGTCGCCGACAAGCATCGACGGCTCCTTTACCGATAGGGCGTCTCGGACCCTCGGCCCAGTTGAGGGACCGAGTCCGACAGACCGAGGAAGCTGGTCCTGATAGGGAGACGCCGCGGCGCGGCCTCATCTGTCATCCCATTTCAAGATTTTTTGAAGTCTGCAGTCCGGGCAGTCCACAGAACCGAGTTCATGCAGGTCGCAGACGTGTGGAGCTGACGGGTCCTCTGGCGTGTACGGGGCGAACGGGCTTCGCGGCGCGCCGGTCGCCGCCAGCAAGGTCGCCGCGGGCCTGCAGCCCCAGCGGCGGATGCTGGCCGCTGCCGCTGACGCGGCGACGGAAGTGGAGAGAATGATCCTTTTACCATCAAGATCATTTCAGGAAGGTGTTTCCCGTGCCGGACCCGAACACTGTCGGCTTCGAGCCCTTGGACGGCGACGAGGACCAGCTCGCGCGCGACGCCGTGCGGGAGGTCATCGCCTTCTACAACGCCCGCATCCTCGACGAGCGCCGGGCGCCCGCACCCGACGACGAACGCATCGAGCACTTGAAGGCCGCCAGGCAGGCCGCGATCGACGACCAGACGCGCCTGGACACCGCCAGCCCTGGCGATGCCGCCCGCATCGCCGCCGACTACGCGGCCCGGATGAGGGGGCTCACCGACCGATCGTAGCGTCCAACGGGCAAGGGCAGCGGCCGCACCGCGGTCCGGAGGCGTTCGATCCGCGCCGGCTGCATCCAGATCGGCATCAGCTGCCGGGCAAGGCCCGCGATCTCGTCCAGCTCCCGACGGTCCCGCGGCAACGCCTGGCGCAGTACCTGGTACAGCGCCAGGAACGCCGCGGCCTCCGCTTCGGTGTAGGGGCGGGCCCGCTCCGCGGCGAGTGCCCAGGCCAGTTGGGCGCTGTCATCCTCGGAGCGAAGCAGGGCCTGGCCGTCGCGGCGGATTAGCGTCACGGCCGAGATCGCCGGGTGGACCCGTGGCGGTGTCGGAGATGTCGGTGAGCGCACGGAAGTACTGGTCGTGGCTGGCGCGGGAGGGGGAGCGTCCGTTCCCCGTGGCGTCCTGCTCGCTGCTCCGCTTGGTGATGGGTGCAAGACGGATGAATGACGCCCTGCTGATCTTCCCGGGGCCCTCTCTCGATGCAGCGCAGTATTCGCACGACGCAGACGGCGCACAGGTGCTGCTTGTGCAGTAGGCCTCCCGCCCGGAGCAGCAGCTGCTGCTTGCTGCACCGGCCTGCTGCTCCTGGCGAGTACGCGACCTTCCGGCCGACTGATCGCCTGGTCTAAACAGCCAAGGCCGGCAAGGACCGGGCCGACCGGGTGAGCCCTGACCCTCACCTGCCGCTGCCCGCATGTCATAGGAATTAAGAGCAAGCACTCGCTGCTTCAGGCACTCACGAATACGGGCGGCGAGCCATCTGCGTCGAGCGCCGCCGCCTCTTCGAGACCAAGCACCGAGACCGGCTGTGAATGGGTGGGCTGGTGGCAGCGGGGTGGGCGTCAGCCGGGTCATCGCGGCCGGCTGCGGCGGCACGGAGGTGGAGTTCACACCCGCCCCTGCAACTGACGCGCCCGCCACCTTGCCGGCCACCTCAACCCAGCTGGCCCTGAGCATCCCTGGATCGGCGTACGGTTCACTGCCATCTGGCGCAGCCGCGCGCCCTCGACCCGATCCTGGTCGTCGCCGGACTGGTCGCGAAAGTCAGCCCGGACACCGCCGTCGCCCTAAGAGGTCCTAACAAAGGCGTTGGACGTGTCGGTGGGTGATGAGGCAGGTGGCGAGGCCGAGGAAGGCTTCGTGGATGTCGTCGCGTCGTTCCCATCGGATCCGTAGCCGGCGGAAGCCGTGGAGCCATGCGATGGTCCGTTCCACGACCCACCGGTGGACGCCGAGGCCGGAACCGTGTGGGACGCCGCGGCGGGCGATCACGGGTTTGATGCCCAGGTCCCAGACGAGACGGCGGTATTTGTCGTGGTCGTAGCCGCGGTCGCCGAGCAGACTGTCGGGTCGGTTGCGTGGCCGTCCGACCAGGCCGGCGACGGACGGAATCTTCTGCAGCAAGAAGTTATGGACAGGGTTCTGTCGCTGTCCGCTGGGTGGAGTCCGGTGTTGCCGTTGGTGTTATGCGGGCGGCTGGGTCTGGCTGCTGTTGAAGATCCGGTTGAGGTGGTGATGAAGTACCGCGATGGCCGACTCCGGTGTCCGTTGGCCGACCAGAATGCTGGTGCCCATGGTCGCGGTCATGGCGAGCAGGCTGACCGCTTCCGTGCGTGCGTCGACGGCTGGATCGGCCAGGTGGGTCTCCTGTGCCTGCTGGAGCAGTCCGGTCAGAGCGTTCTCGGCGGGTGACACCGCCAACTCGGCGGGCCGACCGACCCTTGGGATTGCGCCAGGCAGATCCTCAGAACGGGGGTTCTTCGCTCCAAGCGGCGGTGGTCGAGGGCTGTGGCAGACGAGGATTGTCCTGATGCAGGACGCCCACGGCCTCTTCGATGCGGCCAAGGTCAATGAGGTACCCAGCCAGGTCGTGGCGGTTTTCGAGAGCGTGCGGGCGCAGGACCGCGACGGCCTCCTCGGTTCGTCCGGCGCCGACGAGCAGCTCGGCAATGTGTGGTGCCGCGTACGGGGTCATGCCCTCGGGGTGGGAGCGGGCCTGTGCGATCGCTTCGTCGACGCCGTCGCGGGCGGCGACCAGCGGCAACCGCATCCAGTACAGGTCCCAGTCTTCCTCGCCGCCGCGGGTGGCGGCGAGGGCGTCGAGATGCGCCAGGCCGTCCTCGGGGCGGCCCTGGTCGAGATACAGGCCTGACAGAACATGGAGGATCCAGTCGTCCCCGTTGCGGGCGTCGGCCTGGAGGCGCATCACGTCGATCGCCTCGTTCCCCCGGCCGCGGCGGGCCAGGAGCTGCGCAAGCTCGAAAGCCTGGTTGGGATCCTGGGCCCCCGATCGGTCGGTCTGCCGGTACGCCGCAATCGCTCCCTCCACGTCGCCGCGCTCCTCCAGCAGCCTCGCGAGCCGTCGCACGAAGTCTCCCGACCCGTCAGCCGCCGCGGCTGCCCGAAGCTCGTCGAGTCGGCCGTGCCGTGCCAGCAGCCCAGCCAGTTGCTCACGGTTGAGCAGCGTGGCGCCGTCGGGGCGCAGCAGGGTGATCGCCTCGTCGATGCGACCCTGGCGCTCGCGGATCGTGGCGAGCAGCCCGATCGCCGTGTCGCGATCGAGGCCCCGGCAGCACCACGGAAAATCGGAGCACCGGTGCTCGGTCCGGCCGGCGAGCAGCGCGGCGGCTTCCTCGTCGCGGCCAGCGACGGCAGCGACATCGACCAGCGCCACGGCGAGGGACCGCTCGCCGATGTGCGGGCGCAGCAGGATGAACGCCTCCTCGGCGCGGCCATGCCGGGCCAGGAGACGCGTGTAGGACTCCAGAGCCATCGGGTGTCCGGCCTCCATACGGATCCGGGTGGTCTCGACTGCCTCGTCGACGCGACCCCAGCCCTCCAACAGCTCGGCCGCGGCGACAACGGCCGTCCACCAGCCGGTGGTCAGGTACGGGGCGAGCACCTCCAACGCCTCGGACTGGCGGCCCTGCTCACCCAGCAACCGCGCCCAGGCCAGCGCGCAAAACCACTCCCCACGTCTGGCCTGCAACTCCACCACGTCGACATGGCCAAGTTCGAGCAGCCGCGAGACCAGCTTCGGCGGGATGCAGCCGGACCTGGTCCGGGCTCGGTAGTCAAGATCAGCAGCGTCCACGGGTACGCACCATAGCGCTCGCCCCTGACATCTTCCCGGCCCCACCAGCGGCTTCGAATACAGCACAGCTGCATGACGCTCCCTGCCAGCTGGAGCGTCGGCGTGGACGGCGGCGCGGCGGGAGGCGTACGCGAACGATCAGGGCCAGCCGACCTCCCTGGTCGCCGTGACGGCGCGGTCGAACCGGTCGAAGGCGGATCAGGACCCGGCCCAGTGGCTGCCGCCGTCCGCGGACGCGCTGTGCCGGTACGGCGCCGAGTGGACCACGACCAAGCTCCGCTGGGGCCTCGCAGTGGACGAGCTGGAGCGGGACCGGCTGCTCGACATTGCGGCCGGCTGCGGCGGCCGCCGTGGCATTGACCGCTTTCTCCTGGGTCGGATGGGAATGACGGCCACGGCCGCATGCCCGAAGCGATGGCAAACCTCGTCCTGGGAGTGATGCCGATCCGCATGCCCTACACAGCCGACTCCTGACACCACACCTCAGGCCTACACGGACGACGACCAACCTTCACCTGAAACGACAGGAGCTGAGGCGGTTTCGCGGTCTGTATGAGTCCGGTGCGATGAGCCTGCGGGAGATCGCGAAGGAGACCGGGCTCAACCGGCGCACGGTCGTGAAGTATCTCTCGGGCGGGTCAGCCACGACGAACCAGCTTTTTCTTCCTCCAGGCTGCAGACAACCCACGCATCCCACTGCAACGCACACGACGCCCATCAAGGGCACGCAGCCGGAAACGGCTCGGGCGAGCCGCTCACAGGACTCCGCCGGGCATGGTCAGGGCAGTTAGCGTTTGATGCGTCCGCGGACGGCGAGGACGGCCAGGGCGAGAAGGGCGGGTTCTACGAGGCGGGAGGTCATCTCGGTGTAGGTGCCCGCGGTGGTCAGGTCTTGCCCGGACGAGCGGAACACCACCGAGTTGAGCGTGACGTTCAGGGCCTTCTCGAAGCGCTTGCCGGTGAACCGGTTCCCGGTGGGGTTCTGCGGGTCGCCCTTTTCGATCTCGAAGGTGACCTTGCCTCCGCCGGACGGCACGGTGCCGGTCGCCTCCTGCTTAGGGTCGTCCTTCGGGAGCCCGAAGCCCATCAGCAACACGAGAGTGACGAGCATGGCGACCGCGAGCCAGCCCAGGGCCCGCAGGGCACGCAAGCCATAGCCGGAGAGTATCCAGTAGGTGTGCAGCAGTCCGCGTTCGGCGCGGGAGGTGGTGGTGCGGTCGTGGCGGCGCATCTCCATCTCGCCGTAGTAGAAGTCGGCTGCTCCCGGTTCGTTCTTGCTGTCCTCGAACGCCTTGCGCAGCGCCCGGTACACCGGTGCCAGCTGCGTCGGGCCGGCGCGCCCGGTGCCGAGCACCGGCGCATTCCAGCCTGGGACGGCGTCCGGCTGCTTCGCGCGCCAGTGGTGTTCCTCGGCAAGGGTGCGGCGCGGGGTGAACCGTGTTGGGCACCCGTACCGCCAATGCGTGCCGGGCGGGACCTCAGCGAAGGAGCAGGCACCCTCCAGCCGTACCTGATCCAGGTGCACCGCGCCGGTGAACAGGCACCCCGACAGGTCGACGTCGGCGAGGACCAGATGCGCCGCGTCCACCCCGCGCAGCGAAGTTATCCGCACCGCGGCGTCAGGCGCGTGGGCGAAAGCCCGTTCCTCCAGCGGCTCACCGGTTGAGAGCACGAAGGGGTCGGCCTCCGCAGCGATGGTGAGGGGGTACTCGAAGACCGCGTGAGCGAAGTCAACGCTGGTGTAGCGCAGCCGCACCTCCGCCGTGGACAACCAGCGGGTCCGCCGGCACTCCAGACGGCGCGCGGCGAACGAGAGGGTCGCCGGCCCGTTGAACACCGCCCCGGACAGTGACATCCGCCCAGCGCACACCAGCGGCCCCAGGCTGACCCGCCGCTCGAAAACCGCCGATTCAAACTGGGTATCGCCCTGGAAGGTCACCGATTCGAAGCGGGCGTCACCCTGGAAGGTCGCCGCCCCGAACCGGGCGTCGCCTTCGAACACCGCCGACCCGAACCGGGCGTCGCCCTCGAACTTCGCCGACCCGAAGCCGGCGTAGCCCTGGAAGGTCGCCGACTCGAACTCGGCGTAGCTCTCGAACTTCGCCGACCCGAAGCCGGCGACGCTCTGGAAGGCCGCAGACGCGAACTCGGCGACGCTCTGAAAGGTCGCCGACTCGAACTCGGCGTCGCCCTGGAAGGTTACCGACTCGAACCCGGCGTAGCCCTGAAAGGTCGCCGACAGGAACTGGGCGGAGCTCTCGAACTTCGCTGATTCGAAACCGGCGTAGCTCTCGAAGATCGCCGACTCAAACCTGGCGTTGCCCTGGAAGGTCGCCGACCCGAACCTAGCGTTGCCGAGGCGTGCGTATCCGGTGGCGGGGTCGCGGAGGGCGTTGAGGAGGGCGTCGAGAAAAGGTTCGGTGAAGGGGGTGCCGCGGTGGTCGATGTCGAGGCCTGGGGTCAGGCCGGCCAGGTAGGCCTCGCGGTCGGCGTCGGCCAGGTGGGCTAGGCACGCGGTGTAGCCGGGGACGTGGATGCCGCGGCAACCAAGAGGGTCGTCAGTGGGGTTTGCGCCGTGTGCGCAGTGCGACCAACGCGGCGGTGTGGGTGTGCTCATGGTGCGGCGGCTCCACGGTGTCAGGTGTTCATATGGACGCTGCAGGAAGGGGAACGGTTCACCGGGTGTTCCCTGGCCGACGCGTTTCGTGCTGGTGGCGAGGGCGGCAGGCCGCAGGGTCCCGGGGCCATAGCGTGCGCGGACGCGGTCGGTGACCGCTTCGATGGTCAAGGCGCGGTCGTTGTTGGGACCGAGAGTGAGTTGCTGGGTGGCTTCGGTCGTCGGGCGGAGGCCTTGTGCGCGCAGGGTGATGCCACGGACACGGGCGCGCTGGAGGGCGAGCAGGTCGTAGAGCTCGTACGCCGCGGTGGCGATCGCGCGGGTGTGTGCGGTTGCTTCGGTGAGGGTGCGGCTGCGGGTGCTGGAGCTGTGGTCGGCGTAGCGGACGGAGAGGACCAAGCCGCTGGCGGCCTGCTGCCCGTCGCGCAGGCGGCCTGGCACAGACGGAGCGCGACGGTCTGGCGAACGTCACACTGCTGGCCCTGCCGCATGCCGCCGGCCAGGACCCTGTCGACACGACGGAATTCATCACTGCCCTGGGCCAGGATCCACGTATCACCACCGCCGTGGCGCTGGACAACGGCCGTGACCTCACCGTCGTCGCGGTCGCGGACCGGATCCCGGTGGACAGCCCTGCGGCCGGAAAGCTGCTGGACGACGAACGCCGGCTCGGGCAGTCCACCCTGCCCCAGGGGCAGAAGATTCTCGCCGCGGGGGGAGCGGCTGCCCTAACCGACCTGCAGCGCGCAATGCGCTCCGCCCTCACCCAGGTGGCGATCCTCGTCCTGGCGGGCGCTTTCCTGCTCATGCTCGTCGTCTGCCGCAGTCTTGTGCTGCCGGTGAAGGCGATCGCGATGAACCTGATGGCGACCGGGGCGGCCTGCGGGCTGCTGAGCTGGTTCACCGGGCACACGGTCAACGTCCTCGTTCCGCTGATGGCCCTGACAGTCGTCTTCGGCCTGTCGCTGGACTACGAAGTCTTCCTGGTGCACCGCATCACCGAGCACCACCGCGCAGGCGCCGCCTGCCAGGAGGCCGTGGTGCGCGGCCTGTCCAGCACAGCTCAGCCCATCACGCTCGCCGCCACCACCATGTCCGTCGTCTTCGCCGGCCTCCTCGTCACCGGCCGCCAGGAACTCCGGCAGGTCGGTTTCCTCGTGGCTGTCGCCGTCCTGCTCGACGCCACCGTCATCCGCCTTCTCGTCGTACCCGCTCTCATGCGTCTGCTCGGCCACCGCAACTGGTGGCTCCCCAGCCCCCTCGCCCGCCTGTGGCCACCCCTGCCCGCCCCGCCCACCGCCCCACAGGTCCCGCGGCCCGGCAAGGCCGCCGACTCGTACACCACCACCGCCTGGTCCCACAGTGAGGAACATCCTCATGAACATCACCGCGCCGACACCGCTCACCTGGAGGACCTGGACGGCAGCGACGGCCGTTGTCCTCACCACGGCCACTCTCACCGCTCCGACTGCCGGATCCGCCGAGGCACGCACCACCGCCATCGCGGCGAACCCACCCCACACAGCCCTGTCCTGCCGGGCCGCGACCCCACCGAGCCGCCCCCTCACCTTCACGCCCGCGCTCACCTTGAGCCAGCGCACCACCCGCATCACAGCAACCCTCCGCCTGACCGGATGCACCCCCCCAGCGGCCCCCACCCACAGCTACGCAGCGCCACCCTCGCCCTCGACGGCACCGCCCGGGCCGGATGCAGTGGCGCCTCCACCCCGGACGGCTCCGCACGCATCACCTGGTACAACGCCCAAGGCCACCACGCCGGAACCTCCACCGTCCAGTCAACCCCGCGCTTCGTCAACAGCTACAACCCCGGCGACGCCCTCCTCAGCGGACGGGTGACACAAGGCCCGCTGCGCGGAACCCGGATGACGGGCACCGCCACACCGACCAGCGACGTCAGCGGCTGCGCCGTCCAGGGGCTGCGCACCCTGTACGCAACCGGAACGCTGAAATTCCAGTGAGGGCCCTGGTCCTTCCCCCCAGTCCCGCTTCTCCTAGCTGCGTGGAGGGCACGTGATCCATACCGCCTACTCCAAGGCGAGCCTGCATGACGCACGTCTGCGGGAGGCGTACAAGGTGTGCCTGCACCTGCTCCGGCGGCGCTACCCCAGCGAGAGCGACTGCCTGGCAGTGCTGCCCGCCAAGGTGCTGCTCAGTTTGTCCCCGGTGCTGGCATCCGGGAGTGTGATCGACGACCTGTCGGACAACGGAACGGCGTCGGCGGACGAGCGTGCGGGACAGGCGTCGGCCTGGATCACCATGCTGGAAGAAGACATCGAGCGCGGCGACAGCACCGATCCCGTGCGCCGGGCGATGGCGCACCTGACGCGGACGCTAGACCTGCCGGCCGACAGCGTGTGGCTGATGCATGAACGGATCGCGCGGGACGCCGTCAAGACCACCCCGCAGACATGGCAGGAATGGGCCGAATACCAACGAGCGGCCCTGGGCCCGATCCTCATCGCGGTGGACTGCGTCACCTCACGGCTCGGAGCGCCCCTGATCATGTCCGCAGGACACGAAGCGGCACTGGTAGACGCCATGCTCGGCTTCCAGCTGACCGACGACCTGACGGACTTCGCCGAAGACCTTGAGCGTGGCTACGTAAAACTCCCCGTGGAGGCGCTCGACGAGTGCGGCGTGTCAGCCGAGGACCTCCTCGCCCGCCGGTGGACACCGGCCACCGCCCGCCTGGTGCGCGCCGCGACCGAACGGGCAAGCGCATGGCTTTGCCCGCAGGAGCCCACCGTCCACTGGTCCGTCACCTCAGCCCTGCTCACCCGAGCGTTCACGAGCGTGTACCTGTCCGCACTGCGCAAGGTCGAACGCGCCGGCCCCGCCCTCCTGTCGCAGAAGGTCTCTCTCTCCTCCGCCGCCCGGCAGCGCATCCTGCTGCCCACCCGCGCGGCGGCAGCCCTGGCCTGGAAACTCAGCCCCTACACACGCCATACGCCCACGGCGCACACCCCGCACGAGCATCGTGACGCCGCAGACCTTTCCGGCCGCCTGCCCGCCCCGCGCACGACGGCGCTGCCCCCGGCACCCCACCCGTCCGGAGCACGACCACCCGCCATCAACCCCGCAGCGTTGCCCCGGCACGTGGCCGTCATCATGGACGGCAACGGCCGCTGGGCCGCCGACCACGCCCTGCACCGCCCCGAAGGGTACCGGGCGGGAGCCGACGCACTGCGGGACGTCGTAGACGGCGCACTGGAGATCGGACTGCCCTGCCTGACCGTCTACGCCTTCTCCACCGAGAACTGGAACCGCTCCTCCACCGAGGTCGAAGCCATCCTGGACGTGGTACGCGACAACATCGCAGACCAGGAGCTGTTCGACCGCGACCTGCGGTTCTGCTGGGCAGGCGTGCCCGACGGCCTCCCCAAGGACCTCGTCGACGGACTCCGGGAACGTGAGCGGACCACCCGGCACCGCACCGGCCTCACGTTCACCATGTGCGTCAACTACGGCGGTCGCAGCGAGCTCGCCCAAGCCGCCCAAAGTCTCGCCCGGGCAGTCGCGACCGGCGAAATCAACCCGGCAAGCATTAACCAGCGCGCCCTCGCCCGACATCTGCCCCACCCTGACATCCCCGACGTCGACCTGCTCTGGCGCACCGGCGGGGAACAACGCACATCCAACTTCCTGCCCTGGCAGAGCTCCTACGCCGAACTGCTCTTCACCCCCACCTACTGGCCGGCCATCGACCGCTGCGATCTATGGCAGTCCATCACCACCTACACGCAACGCCAGCGCCGCTACGGCACCGCACCCGTCGAGAACACCGCCGCGATTCCGAACGCAAGGTGAAACGAACTACTCCACCGCCGGGTCCTGCCCCGGACATCCAGCAGACCCCCTACCTTGCGAAGGACTGACTGAGCGTCCCAGCGGTCCCTTCTCCGCCTCGCTCCGCAGGCGCCACATCTGGTGCCAGGTGGCGAAGTGATGAAGAAGCCGCCGGGATGCTCGCGGGGTCGGTGCGCAGACCGAAGAAAGCGAAGAACACGGCCGCGAATAGGTCCCCAAGCGGGCTCAGCAGGGTGTGGGTGCCCTCGGCGACCTCGCCGGAGAGGGCGATGCCGACCAGGAACGCGCCGACTGCCGCGGGCACTGGCCCGGAGATGCTGGCCAACTCCTTCGCGCCGCCAGGGCGCCTGTCCCGGAAGGCCCCCGACGGCCCGTACGCCGGCGGAGCACGGTGTGCAGCATGTCATCGGTGATGACCGACGGCCGGCCGCCGTGCTTGCCCTTACGGGCCGCGGTGTCGAGCCCTTCCAGCGTCGACTCCCGGATGTTCTCCCGCTCGGTCTCCGCCATCGCCGCGAAGAACGCGAACAGAAGGCGGCCGTGCCCGGTCGGGTCGTAGATCCCGGCCACGGGACCGGCGAGCATCTCCAGGACTCGGCGGGGCGGAACGTTGTTGAGGTGTGACGCCAGGCTAGCGGGCGCCGCTGCGCCACCCCCAGGCCCAGGCACTTCTGTGGCCAAGGGCTGATCGGCACTCGGCGGGACGCTGACACCCAGTCAGCGGGGGCGTGGCGGGACCAGGCCGGCCTCGTACGCGGAGATGGCCGCCTCCACCCGGTTGCGCGCGCCCAGCTTCGCGAGCACCGCGCTGACGTGCGCCTTCACCGTGCCCTCGACCAGGTGCAGCCGGCTCGCGATCTCCGCGTTGGACAGCCCCGTCCCGAGTCCGGCCAGCACCTCGCGCTCCCGTTCCGTGAGTCGCTCCAGCGAGCGGTGAGGATGTGCCGCCCGGTGCGCGCGCAGCCCGGCGATGACTCGGCCGGCGACCCGCGGGGACAGGTAGGCGCCGCCGGCTCCCACCGCCCGTACCCCGTTGAGCAGTTCCCTCGGGTCGTCCGCCTTCAGCAGGAAGCCGTCGGCGCCCTCCTCCAGGGCGCGGGTGACGTACTCGTCCTGACCGAAGGTCGTCAGCATGATCACACCGACCGCCGTCGGCTCTCGGTGGAGCCGCGCCGCTGCCGTCAGCCCGTCCAAGCCGGGCATCTGGATGTCCAACAGGACCACGTCCGGCCGGTACAGGCGGGTGAGCGCGATGGCCTCGTGCCCGTCACCCGCCTCGGCGACCACCTCGACATGCGGGTCCCTGGCGAGGATGGCCCGCACACCCGCCCGGACCATCGCCTCGTCGTCGGCCACCAGGACCCGGACCGGTCGGCTGCTCGGTGTCGTCTCTTCCACGCGGTGAGCCTACGGCCGACGCACCACCGTGCGAACGGCAAGCCCCACAGATCCGCCCCGGGTCGGGGCACACCCCCGACGAAAGGCAGGACGCTGCTGCCGTTCGACCAATGGGCGCCGACGCCGCGGTCTCCTAGCGTCGTTTCCGTACGGGAAACGAGGCGTCCGCCCCCGGGCCAGGCCCACCACGCGTCGGTCGGTGTGCACCACCGTCGACTTCCGCGTGCTGTATTCCGCGGTCCGCCACCGACGTGAAGGAACTCCGTGATCACCCTCCAAGGACTCACCAAACGCTATGGCGACACCCTCGCCGTGGACGAGCTGACACTCGACGTCCAGGCCGGCCGCGTGACCGGCTTCCTCGGCCCCAACGGGGCCGGGAAGTCCACCACGATGCGCATGATCCTGGGCCTGGACCACCCCACCCGCGGGCGGGCCCTGATCGCGGGCCGCCCCTACGCGGACCTGCGACGGCCGCTGTGTGCGGTCGGCGCGATGCTGGACGCCCGGGCCGTCCACCCAGCCCGTACCGCCCGCACACACCTCGTCGCCCAAGCCCGGGCAAACGGCATCCCGGTACGCCGCGTGGACGAGGTACTGGAGACGGTGGGCCTGACCAATGCGGCCCGGCGGCCGGCCGGCACATACTCGCTCGGCATGAGCGGGCGACTCGGGGTAGCGGGCGCCCTGCTCGGCGATCCGCCGGTACTCGTCCTGGACGAGCCGGTCAACGGCCTCGACCCGGACGGCGTGCGGTGGATCCGCCGGCTCGTCCGTGACCGGGCGGCGGAAGGACGCACCGTTTTCCTCTCCAGCCATCTGATGAGCGAGATGCAGCTGACGGCCGACCATCTCGTCGTCATCGGACGTGGCCGACTGCTGAGCAACACCTCCATGACGGAGTTCCTCGCTGCCGCCTCTCCCGCGTCGGCGCGCGCTGTGGTGCCCGACCCCGGGGAGCGGGCGACGCTGGTCCGTCGCCTGATGACGGCTGACGGGGTGAGTGTCGAGACGTCCGCGTCCGGCGAACTCACCGTCGAGGGCCGCACCGCCGCCGAGATCGGCGACCTGGCCCACCACTGCCGGGCCCGGTTGCACCAGCTGAGCGACGTCCGGGTTTCGCTGGAGCAGGCGTACATGGACTTGACCGCGCGCAGCGTCGAGTACACGACGGGCGGCAGAGGCGCGGACACGACCGACGCGGCCGCAGCGCCGAACGAAGGGGGACGACAGTGACCACGACGACGACAGCCGACGGGCGGACGGCCCCGCCCCGGGCCGTGCCCGACACCCCTGTCCAGGGCGCACCCGGTGGCTTCGCCGGGGCGATCGCCTCCGAATGGACCAAACTGTGGTCCGTCCGGGCCCCTTATCTCTGCCTTCTGGCGGGCCTCGCGATCACCGGCGTCTTCACCTACTACTACGCCTCGATTGCACGCATCAACGGGCATCCGATCCAGCCCGCCGGGAACGCGGCGGCCTCCTCCGCCGTCCTCGCCCAGTTCGCCGTCGTCGTCCTGGCCACGGTCGCGGTGACCTCCGAATACTCGACAGGGAGCGTGCGGGCTTCCCTGCTGTGGGTGCCCCGGCGGCACCGGGTCCAGGCGGCGAAGGCACTGGTGGCGGCCGTGGTCGCGTTCGTCGCCGGCACCACGTTCGCCGTCGTGGGCACGGCGGTGGCCTGGGTGGCGTTCGACGGACGGGCTTCCATCGAGGCAGGCCCGAGCCTCCAGCAGGTCCTCGCGGTCGGTCTCTACCAGGCGTTGGTCGCCGTCCTGACCGTCGGCGTGGCGTTCGCCACGCGCCACCCGGCCGGCGCGCTCTCGATCCTCGTCACACTCCTGTGGGCACTGCCGAGCATGCTCTTGGGGCTCGGAGGCCGGACGCTCGCGGACGTCAACGACCATCTGCCGCACGGATCCGGAGACCACTTCATGCGCATCGGCGCCGAGGCCCCGTACACGCCGGCGACGGCGGTCCTGATCGTGGCAGCGTGGGCCGCGACCGCGCACCTGATCGGCCTGTATGTCCTGCGCCGCAGGGACGCCTGACCCCGCGTCGGAACCCGCTCGGACCCCCTCACCGTGCCCACCCCCTCGTAGGCGTCCGGGCCCGTCCCACAGAATCGACCCGGGCAAGTGACATGCATCGAAAGGACAGTCGACGCGCCATGCTGCACACGCGCATACCCCCAACCAGGTCCATGCGCGGTGACGTGGCCCTGTGGGGCGTGCTCGCCGCCGCCACCGGCTACGGGTTCCGGGAAGCGGGCGCGGCGTCGCTGGTCCTAGACCTACTCCTCCCGTTGGCCGTCCTGGCGGTGGCCGTACCGCTGTCCCGCCGCCGACCGGGGGCCGCGGTCGTCCTCGTCAACGGGCTGTGCGCGCTGGGCCTGGCCGACTCCGCGACCCCCGCCAACGCCCACGTCTTGTCGTTGGCCGCCGTGAGTTGTCTGCTGGGCGCCAGGGTCGCCGCGGCACGCCGCCCGCTCCTGGTGCTCGCCGGGTGCCTCGCGGCCGATCTCGCGACGTGCGCGGTGCTGCGGACGCAGGCCGTCTGGTGGTTCTACGCGCTGACCGTGCTGCCCGCCGCCCTTCTGCTGCCCTGGCTGGCCGGACGGCACTGGCGCGGCCGACGCGAACTCGTACGGGAGGGCTGGCGGCTGGCCCGGAGCCTGGAAGAGCGGCAACACCTGGTCGCGGAGCGGGCGCGGCTGACCGAACGCGCGGACATCGCGGCCGACATGCACGACTCTCTCGGCCACGCCCTGAGCCTGGTCGCTCTGCGCGCCGGGGCCCTGGAACTCTCCCCCGACCTCACGGACCGCGACCGCACCGACGTCGCCGAGCTGCGCGGGACGATCGCGGATGCAGTGGAGCAACTGCGGGAGACCGTTGCCGTCCTGCACGACCCGGCTGGAACGCAAACAGATGCGGGCCTGCCTCTCAACGACACTGTCGAGGACCTCCTCGGACGGGCGGCCGCCTCCGGGGTGCCGGTGCGCTGGGAGCGGCGCGGGGCGGTGCCCACGCTGTCCCCGCTGGTCGAGCGCGGGATGTACCGGGTGGTGCAGGAGGCCCTCACCAATGCCGTGAAGCACGCGTCGGACGGTGCGATCCGGGTGCGGATCACACACGAGGCCGACCGTACCCGCGTGAGCGTCGTGAACGCCGCCCCGCCGGCTGACGGACCGGCGCACACGGCTGAAGGTCCGGCGACCTACATCGGCCGCCGGGGACTGACGGGGCTTCGGGAGCGGGTGACGGTCCTCGGCGGCTCCTTGCGGACCGGGCCGTACGAAGGCGGGTTCCGCGTCACCGCCGTCCTCCCGCACCAGGCCACGGCCCGCCTCGGGACATCGGCGCCGAGACCCGGGACGGCGCCAAAAACGCCGGCCTGGACCCGAGGGCAGCACACCGGGTCCGCGTTGCCGTCCGAGACTGCTCTCCACCCGGACAGGGACACCGTCACACCGGAGTCCGCCAAGCGGCTCGCCTACGTACGGAGCGCCGCCCGCCGCCGCTCCGTCGCCGCCTTCGCGGCGCCTGTCGCCGCAGCCGCCTTCTTCGTGCCCGCCGCCGTCTACCTGGCCTGGCAGCTGACGACGAGCGTGCTGCCGCCATCCCGGTTCGACGAGCTGACCACCGGCCGGCCGCGCACCGAACTCGCCCCTCTGCTGCCGGCCCGCGCCTTCCCCTACCCGCCCGACCACGCCCGTTCCGCGCCCCGGCCGCCCGGCGCCACATGTGAGTTCTACCGTTCCGGCCGCGACCTGTTGGACCAGGTCGACCTCTACCGGCTTTGCTGGTCCGGCACCACGCTGGTGGCGAAGGACACCGTGCCCGCAAGCCGGCCCTGACCACCCGTCGGGGAGCGTTTCTCAGCGAGTCACTGCGGGTGCCTGGTGTGTGCGAAGTGATGGCGAGCACGATCGCAGTTGCCGCAGTCGCCTGCGGGCGGTAGGCGGTCTGGCGGCAGGCGGGCCGGTCGTAGATCGAGTCACGCCGGTGACCGAGCGCGAAGCAGTGGCCGCAGACTCAGCGCACGACATCCTCGGTCTCCCAGCCGAGGTGTGCCACAGGGCGATGGCGACAGCCTCCAAGCGGTGGCGGCGCCACCGCAGGTGCGCGACTTCTCCTAAACGTCCGCGAACAGGTCGGCGGGCAGCTCCAGCCGCCTCACCCGCTCCAGCTTGTTCACCTCCGCGCAAACTCTCCAGGCCGGAGACCCCGGGCCTTCATCTCGGCGAAGTGCGACCGGCTACAGGAGCCGCCTAGGACCGCTGCTTCGCGTTCGGCTCTTGCTGCCGTGAGCGAGGCTCTTGACCCTCACGTGGCGTCAGGCTGCATAGTCGGTGCCGTGGAAGATCACTGGACCGTGGGACGCGTAGCTGAGCTGGCCGACGTGAGCGTCCGCACGCTGCATCACTATGACGAGATCGGGCTCGTTCGGCCGTCGGCGCGGACCGCGGCCGGGTACCGGGCCTATTCGGCGGGCGACGTGGAGCGGCTGCGGGAGGTGCTGGCCTATCGGCGGTTGGGATTCGGGCTGCGGGAGGTTGCGGAACTGGTCGGCGACTCGTCCACCGACGCGGTCGCGCACCTGCGCCGCCTGCGCGGCCTGCTGCTGGAGCGGCGTGATCACGCTGACGCCATGGTGGCCTCCATCGACAGGGAACTCGAGGCACGGGCGAAGGGACTGAAGGTGACGCCGGAGGAGCAACTGGAGATGCTCGGTGCACAGCTGTACGACAAGATCGGCGGCGCCTACACCGCGACACGGCGTACCGATCCGCGGATCGCCGCGCAGATCCGGGACGCGCTCGGGGACGCGCAGACTGTGCTGAACGTCGGTGCCGGCACCGGCTCCTACGAGCCTGCTGATCGCGACGTGACCGCGGTGGAACCATCGCCGGTCATGCGGGGGCAGCGGCCTGCCGGCTCGGCGCCGTGCGTGGCCGCCGCCGCGGAGAGCCTGCCGTTCGAGGACCACTCCTTCGACGTTGCGATGGCCGTCTCCACCGTCCACCACTGGAGGGACCCGATAGCGGGGCTGCGCGAGATGCGGCGTGTGGCCCGCCGCGTGGTGGTGCTCACGTTCGACACCGACGAGCCCGGATGGCAGGACCGGTTCTGGCTTACGCGCGACTACCTGCCCGAGTTCGCCGGTGTCCTCGCAGAATTTCCCTCGCTTGTTGGGATGGCCGATGCGATCGGCGCCCGTGCTGAGCCGGTGCCCATCCCGTGGGACTGCGCTGACGGCCTGTTCGAGGCGTATTGGCGCCGACCGGGGGCGTATTTGGAGGATCACGTGCGTCGTGCGATGTCGGTGTGGACGAGGGTCGGGCCGGAGGCCGAGCAGCGGGCGGTACGAAGCCTCGGCGACGACCTCGACTCCGGCCGGTGGGCCGAGCGCAACAGCGACCTCGCAGACGTCGACGCGGCAGATCTCGGCCTCCGCCTGCTCATAGCTTGAATGGACGCCGGTCGCGGTCCTCGACCAGCCGGTGGCTGCCCTGCTGCGCGCTGCCGGCCGCTGAAAGGCCAATGGGTGAGCGCCTCCGGGTTCGGTGTGGATTGCGACATCTCCACCGATCCGAGGAGGCCCTCGCGGCCCACCGTAAAGCAGACCTCCTTCAAGCACTGGAATGTTGGCGACGTCCCGGCCGACGGCCGTGGACGACGGCTGGACCGTGCGCCGGGCCGTGGGACGCGCGGGTGGCGACGCCGAGCGGGCCGACGATCTCGGGGTCCTCGCAGTCGGCGGCCGGGCGCACGGCGGCCTGGGCCGCGGGGCTGCCGGTCTGGGATGTTCTCGAGGCCGACGGTGACCGCGATCAGTCGTGCGGCAGCCCGAGCGCGCCGGTCCGCTTTGCCCCGTTCAGTTTCACACCGGCCAGCTTGGCGCCACGGAAGTCTGCGTTGGTCAGGTTGGCGCGGGTGAGGTCCGCGTTGCGAAGGTCCGCACCCGTCAAGGTCGCGTGGCTGAGGTTCGTGTCGCTCATCTTGGCGTTGCGAAGATCAGCGCCGTCCAGGCTGGCGTATGCCAGGTCCACGCAGTCCGTTCGCTCGATCTCATCGATCTCATCGATCTCACCGGTCTCATGGTTCTGAACAATGATCGATCCTCCGCAGATCACGTCTGCTCCGCGAAGGTTCGCGTGCTTGAGCGTTGTGGCGCCGAGGCTTGCCCCCGCTAGATGCACTCCTGTGAGATCGGCTCTCTCCAGCTCAGCGCCGTCCAGGTTCGCGTATTGGAGGTCCGCCTGGCGGAGGTCCGCGCCGTTCAAATAGGCATAGCGCAGGTCCGCTTTGTTCAGACTCACCCCGGGGAGCGCGATGGACGTCTTGCCAGGGAACCGGAGGCCGCGGAGATCGGTGTTGCTGAGGTCGATGACCGCCCCGGCGTCGCGGTGGGGGTCGCGTCTGGCCAGCGTGGTGATCGCTGCCTGGACGTCTGGCTTCGGCACGTGATCGTAGGTGCGGCCATGTGGTTCCTTCAGGCTCTTGGTACTCGATCCAGCGTGCTGCTGCGCGAAGGCGGCCAGGACGGAGACGACCGTGGGGTGGTCGCGGACGGAGTCCTGCATGATGCGCTGCAAGGCGTAGATGCCGCCCAAGCGGATGTCCAGGGATTGCGATCCCAGATTGCCGACTGCTGCATTGAACCGGCTGGTGATCTGTCCGTGCTCTGAGATCCGCAGTTCCTTGCTGGCTTGTCCTACCTGCATCCACGTGAACAGCAGGGCGCCCAGTGCGGCGAGCCCCGGCAGGCTGACTGCAACCAGACCAACCAGCTGCATCCGATCTTGGGCCTCTGCCCTGGGCTCCCTTGATCGGCCATGGTTCCGACGCCGGCGGACGCGACGCCGACGAGCGATTCGACGGAGCCCGTCGAGACTCAGATTCCCAGCCATCCGCTCATCGCATCTCGCTGCGTAGCCGTCAGCAACTCTCGCTACTCCAGACAGACCGGCATCACTCGGTGATCCGAACCCGCACACGAGGACACGAGGGCCTGTGCGGGTTGCCGGGTGGCACGCGCTGTTCTCCGAGAGGCTCGCCACCTGATGCCCGTCCCAGGGTGCGATTGGTCCGGTGGTCCTGCACCTCGAAGAGGCACCGATGTCCTATCCCTGACCCACGGTGAAGAGTAGCCGTTGGTCCTCGGCTCTCCCCGTTGCTTCACGTTCGGCCTCTTCGTTAGGCCGAACGAGTAGTCGACGTCGGAGGGGCGGGGCCGTTCACGCGCCGGGAGTGGTCGTCCGAGGACGTGGTGTCGTGCTGGACGCCGGTGGGCGGTGACTGGGACCTGGTCTCGAACAAGTCCGGACCGACCCGGCTCGGCTTCGTGCTGATGCTGAAGTTCTTCGAGCTGGAGGGCCGGTTCCCCCGGCTCGTGGAGGAGTTCCCGCCGACTGCGGTCGATTACGTGGCCGGCGTGGTCAAGGTGCCGGCCGAGGACTTGGCGAAGTATGACCTGTCGTCCGGTCAGCGAAGGGTCACCGTACGCAGATCCGCGAGGCGCTCGGGTTCCGTCCGGCGACCCGCGCCGATGAGGAACGGTCGACTGCTTGGCTCGCCGATAAGGTCTGTCCGCTGGAGTTGGTGGAGGACCGGCTGCGCGAGGCTTTGCTCGTGCAGTGCCGCATCGAGCCTCCGGGCCGTATCCAGCGGATCGTGGCGGCGTCGCGGGCGCGGGCTGAGCGTGTCTTCTGCGTGCAGACCGCCGCGCGCCTGCCAGCCTTGTCCACGTCAACACGCTGCTGGTGCAACAGATTCTGGCTGAGTCGTAAAAAGCCCTTCGCGCGGCGCCTACTTTGCATCGTGGGTCAGGGATAGGACAGCGGGGCCGGCAAGGGCAGCCAGGTGGTGACGGCCGGGACCGGCTGCGCTGGCTGGAACAGCAGCGGGCCGCCCAGGGCCCCGAACGCGACGATCCGGCCGTCTGCCCGCCGGTACCGCCGGAAGCCAACCAACGGGCAGCACCGCTGCTAGCCGCGCTCGGGGGCCTCATGGACGGTCAGTGCTCCGGCGAGGTCCAGGTCGGTGACGCTGCCGTTCGCCCCGGCGCGGACGAGCAGCACCGCGCCGAGCGCGGTGCTCCAGAACGTCCTGGTCTCCACGCTGAGCGGTCGGCGGGTTCTCCAGCCGCGGTTGTCGATGAGCTGGCCCATGAAACGTTCGGACTGCCGGAACAGCAGCTGGAGGTGACGGTCAACCACGGGGGCGAGCTCGGGCTTGGAGACACCGGCGGCGAGTGCCCGCGCGACCGATGGGAGCGAGGGCATGGCCAGGACGGCGCGGGCGATGTTGCGCCGGAACGCCGCCGGATCGGGGGCCTGGCGACCGATGCGTTCGATCCGGCGGGCGTCGTGCAGCAGGCCGAGGAAGGCGGCGTGCACGAGCAGCGAGTCCTTGGAACCGAAATAGTAGGTGACCTGGTTGGGGAAGACGCCCGCCGCGTGCGCGATCTCCGCGACGCTCACCTCGGCCCCGGGCCGCTCCTTGCAGAGCTGCGCGGTTGCCTCGATCAGCCGGCGCCGGGTCGCGCGACCGCGGTCCCGCGACCGGGCCGGCGTCGATCGTGCTTCGGTTCGCTTCTTCTCCACGTCTTAATTGTATGTGATACAACAAGCCCCGTTGACTTGTACCGCATACAAGAAAGGTCCAAGGGAAAATGCACCGGACTGAAGCCGTCGTGACCGGACTCGGCGCGATCACCCCACTCGGTGGAGACGTGGAGTCCACCTGGGACGCCCTTCTCACCGGCGAGTCCGGCATACGCCGCGGCGTCCTGCCGGGCCACGAGGGCACCGGCCTTCCCGCCACCGTCGCGGGCACCATGGCAGTCGACCCCGCCGAGCGGCTGCTGCCGGTGCAGGCCAGGCGGCTCGAGCGCTCACAGCAGGCAGCCCTCACCGCGGCGGCCGAAGCCTGGGCCGATGCCGGCGCCCCGGAGGTGGACCCGGACCGGCTCGCATCGGCGATCGGCACGGGCATCGGTGGCGTCGGGACACTGCTCAAGCAGGACGACGCACTGGAGACGGCCGGGGTACGGCGCGTATCGCCACGCACGGTTCCGATGCTCATGCCCAATGCGGCGGCAGCACTGATCAGCATCGAATACGGCGCGCGGGCCGGGGTCTACACGCCCGTCTCGGCATGCTCCTCCGGCGCCGAGGCGATCGCCCTGGGCGCCAGGCTCATCCGCGCCGGCGAGGCGGACGTGGTCATCGCCGGCGGGACCGAAGCCGCGATCACCCCGGTCACCGTCGCCGGCTTCACCCAGGCACAAGCACTGTCGCGGCACACCGGCGAGCCCGCCTCGGCGTCACGGCCGTTCGCCGCGGACCGCAGCGGATTCGTCATCAGCGAAGGCGCGGCCGTCGTGGTGCTCGAAAGCGCCGAGCATGCCAGCGCCCGAGGCGCGCACGTCCACGCGGTGCTCGCCGGCGCCGGAATCGCCGCCGACGCCCACCACATCACCGCGCCCGCTCCCGACGGCTCCGGCCAGATCGCGGCCATGCACAAAGGGCTCGCGCAGGCAGGCCTGACCCCCGAGCAGATCAGCCACATCAACGCCCACGCCACCGGAACCGAGGTCGGTGACGCCGCCGAGGCACGGGCGATCGGCAAGGTCTTCGGCCGCGCCACCGTGACAGCCCCCAAGGCGGCCCTCGGCCACCTCTTCGGCGCCGCCGGCGCCATCGAAGCCCTCATCGCCGTCCTCAGCGTGGAGCACGGCGTCATCCCGCCGACCCGCAACCTCACCGTGGCCGGCGTCGGTCCGGACATCGACCTCGATGTCGTCGCAGAGCGACGAGAGGTCCCCCAAGAGGCCGTGCTCAGCAACTCCTTCGGCTTCGGTGGACAGAACGTCTCGCTCATCGTCACCGACGCACGGCACCATGCATCCCGAACGGCCTCCACCACGCCACGACCATGACCCGCGCCGTACGGCCTTCGCCCCCTGACCGCCTGCGGTAAGGGCTTGCAGCGCCACAGAGCCCCTGCAGATGACGTCGGGGGCGGGCTACAGCTTGGCCAGGTGCTCGCGCACGGGGCTGGCCAACTCGGCGTAGAAGTCGACGCGGTCCTGGGCCTGGAGGACCTGGGCGCAGACGGTCAGCAGGCCGGTGCGGGCCTCGGGCCGGTCCAGGACCGGGGCCAGCTGGGCCCGGATGCGGGCGGCCGTCTCGGGGGTCAGCAGCGCGTACACGTACAGGGTGGCGGCGTCGTATCCGTACGGGGTGCGGCCCCATCCTTCCCAGTCCAGGATGTGCGGGCCGCGGGTGACGTTGCCGTAGTGGAGGTCGCCGTGGGCGGTGGTCCAAGTGACGGCGTTAACCTGGTGGCCGGTGAACTCGGGGGTGACGCGGCGCAGGTACTCCTCGCGTATGACCTCGCGGTCCGTCGGCGGCGGGACGTCGGCGAGGGCAGCGACCATCTCCTTCCACCACGTCTCGGGCAGGCCGGGGTCCTCGTCGAGGACGGGGCGCGGGGAGACCATCGGGTCGGGGGCGACGGCGTACAGATCGACCTGGTACGTGTAGGACTCGGTGGTAAACGGAATGGCCAATAATTCAACGATCCGCCCGTGCTCCGCGAACGCCGCCCCGAGCGGGGTCGGGCGGCCGTCGCGTCCGGCGCCGTCCGCGCGTACGACGTGATCCGGATGCTCTCCCGCGACGGACGGCCCACCCCGCTCGGCGACGCGATCGCCCACTACGGGCGGATCGCCAAGACCTTGCACATCCTGCGCCACGATCCTTGAGGCGCACCGCCTGGTCGTGTGGACCGCCTGTCGGGAGGCGCTGGACGAGGTGGAGCGCCCGGAGTTCGCTGAGCAGGTGTCCATGCTGCGCGCCTGCCTGGACGTGGCCCAGGCCGGGCACCCTCGCGGCGCACAGGCGTTGGCCGCATCGGTGTGGGACACGACGGTGCGCGGCCTCGTCCGGGCCGCACCCTCGCTGCAGTCGAACCCAAAGTGGTTCCAGTACAAGGACCTGACGGGGCTGCCGAAGGCCGAGGAGGAGCAGACAGTCCGCAGGTTCCGGGTCGCCTCCCTGTTCGCTCCCTTCGAGAAGGCGTGCCAGCGCTTCACCTGGACCACGCCGGTACCGGCCTCGTTCAGCCGGCGCGCCACCACGCACGCCACTGGATCGACGCAGTACACCGTGGTGAATGCCACCATCGCGGTGATGCGGGCGGTCAGCCTTCTGCGGGGCCTGGAGGCCGATCCCTTCGAGGTGGCCATCCACGCGTAGGGCCTGTTGTGAAAGTGCTGGTCAAGCCATTCGTTGATGGCTGCGACCAGCACTGTCGCTTCGTAGCGGACAGCGAGTTTGTCGTACCGAGTGGCGACAGCTCGGTGGCGCTTGAGCCGGTTGATGCCGCACTCGACCGCGTGCCGCTGCTTGTAGTCGTCTCTGTCGAACTTGGGGGGCCAGCCGCCCCGCGATCCGTGCCTGAGCCGGTTGCGGACCCGGTCAGCAGGCACTGGGATCGTGGCCTTGATACCGCGTCTGCGCAGGTAGGAGCGGTTACTGCGGAAATCGTACGCCTTGTCGGCCCGGACCCGGTCCGGTCGCTTGCGCGGTCTGCCACGCCCGATCCGGGGAACCCGGATCGCTTCCAGGACTGGCTCGAACTGCGGTGAATCGCCCCGCTGTCCGGCCGTGATTACCACCGACAAGGGCTTCTGTCCCTGCTCGACGGCGAGGTGAATCTTGGTGGTCAGGCCGCCCCGGGAGCGTCCGAGGCCGTGATCGGCTGGCTCGACCGTGACACCGCCGGGCGGTTGCTTCTGGAGGTCTCCCTTTTCGCAGCCCCGGCGGCGTGCTGGTGGGCCCGGCAGACGGTGGAGTCGACGTTGACGTCCCAGGTGATCAGGCCCTTGGCATCCGCCTCGGCCTGGAGCCGGGTGAGGATCCTGGCCCAGGTTCCGTCCCGCTGCCAGCGCCGGAGGTCGTAGACCCGGTCCCACGGCCCGTAACGCTCGGGCACGTCCCGCCATGGGGCGCCGGTGCGGGTCCGCCACCGTATGCCGTCTATCAGCTGCGGTCGCGTCCACACCTGCGGCCGGCCCGGCTTGATGCCCCGCGGCAGCAGGGGCTCAAGCCGGGATTAGTCAGATCCCCACGTCCCACGGGACGTGATCATGGCTCAACAAGATCCACTTTTGCAACAGACTCTAGTCTTCTGAGTCAGGAATTCCGTTCAGATGTATAAGCTTGGTCTGTGGCACGTACTGGGCGGCCGAAGGCCGAGTTGATCCTGTCCGGTGAGGAACGGGCTGCGCTCGAGGGGTGGGTGCGGCGTCGTTCCACGCCGCAGGCGTGGGCTCTTCGGTGCCGGATCATCCT